>JAYZVT010000250.1:0-3443 GCA_036155355.1 Pseudomonadota bacterium | reverse complement strand
GCGCGAGATTGCTGGCGGCGAAGAACATCATGAGAACGCCGAGCCCCGCGGCGCGCTTGACCCCATCGGCGCGGGCGAGCACGCCGGTACCCGCAATGACACCAGCGACCGATGCCGCGAAGAGAGGCCAGAAGCGCGCCGCCAGCGCGCGGAAATGTCCGCCCGTCACCGCCTGCACGATGTTGGTGGCCATGGTCGGGGCAATGATGAGCACCATGGCCGGCTTGAGGCCAATGGTAGCTGCGAGCATCGCCAGGGTGATCGATGGCAGCCCCATGCCGACGATCCCCTTGACGAATCCGGCGAACAGGAAGACGGCGAGGACGAGCAGGATGACGTCGAGGGAAGGCATGGGGCGGCGAGTAATGACCCATTTTACGCCGGGCGCAATCGGGAAAATTCCGGTCCAGACCGAAGCGCGCACGGTCCGGCGCCGGACGCAAAGTCCGCGCGGCTGTACTGTCGCATTGCGCCGCCTGGAGCGGGTGATCAGACGGAACGCGTCTTAAGGATGCGCTGCCAGAGCGTGCCGCCCGTCTTCGAGCCGATGACGAAATAGGCGATGATGACCGCGAACAAGAGCAGTGCCGGCCAGCCATCGAGCTTGAAGCCCGTATCAGTCACGCCGCCGGTCAGCTTGCCGATGACATATCCGCCAAGCGCGAAGATGGTGATGAAATCGAGAATGGCCGCAAAAACCTTGCGCATGTGATGCCCCTCCCCCAAAGGACCATGCCGCGAAGGCGGCACGGAAGCGGGGAACTTATCACAGCTTTCGCGGGACGCAGGCCATTAATCCGGATACGGAGATTTGTTCCCGCGGTCAGGACATGCGGCGGTGAGCCTGGGGCATGTGTGCGGCGGAGCCGCCGGCTGAGCGCCTGCCGCCGGTCGCCGGCTTGCGGGCCGGCTTGCGGGCAGCGGCCTTCTTCGCCGCGGGCTTGCGGGCAGGCTTCTTCGCGACAGCCTTCTTCGCCGCGGATTTGGCGGCGGACTTCTTCGGTGCCGTCTTGCGCGCAGCGGACTTTTTCGCGGGCCCCTTCTTCGAAGACGCCGAACCTGATTTGCCGGCTGCGCGGTTGCGCATGGCCAGAAGCCCGGCGGCGGCTTCCTTCTTCTCCTCGGCCTTGGCCGCGGCCTTCGCTTCCCGTGCCTCCTTCGCGAGCCGCAGGGCGCGCAGCTTGGCGCTCTGCTCCATGCGCTGCTGGCGCTGCCGGTCGGCCTCGCGCAGCGTCTCCAGTCCGCGCTGGTGGATCTCGGCGAGCCGGATCTCGGCCCTGGATTTGACAACAGTCGCCATGCGGCACTCCTTTACTTCGACTTCACCCGGGGCAACTTCGGGTCCCATGCCGGCGCCTCGGCGGTCCGGCCCGGGTCCAGGGCACGAATATGTGCCCGAAGCGCCCCGGTCAGCAGCCTCCGGCCGGGCGGAACCCGGTCAGAACGGCTGGAACGCGGGAAATACGCCCGCCGGACACCCGCTGGGCCGGGAAGACCCTTGCGGACAACCACCTGGAGTTGCAAGCGGACGCGATCACCTAGTCAACATGCCATAATTTACCCCGCTGATCCAAGGATTTGACCCGGATTGGTTGACGCGTGGCGGAGCGGAGCGCGGAAAACTCCCGAAAACGCCCGCAATTGGCCGGCCACTCTCCTGAAATTGCGCGGACGGCCGCGGCGGCGTCCGATTGCCCGAAAATGAGGCAAATTCGCCGTTTTCGCGCGCCGGTGAAATTGCGGTGAGAAAGTGCGGCGCGGTGCTGCGGCGCATGACGACAGCACCCGTCCTGCGTGCTACTGACCGGTCTCCCTATTCGCGCCATCCAAGCCCGAGCGGAGCAGCAAGATGCGATGTCTCCTTGTCTCCGACCTGCATTATTCGCTCAAGCAGTTCGACTGGGTCATGGAGGTGGCTGACGACTTCGAGGTGGTGGTCATCGCCGGCGACCTGCTGGAGATCGCCTCGCTGGTGGACGGGCGCGCGCAGATCGTAGTGGTGCGCAAATACCTCGAGAAGCTGCAGGAAAAGACCCGGCTCGTCGTCTGCTCGGGCAACCACGACCTCGACGGCACCGACGAGGCGGGCGAGAAGACGGCGAAATGGATCCGCGGCCTGCGCGACCTCGGCATCCCGGTGGACGGCGACTCGGTGTTCGTGGGCGATGCGCTCATCACCGTTTGCCACTGGTGGGACGGAGCAAAGGGCCGCGCGGCGATCGGCGAGCAGCTCGCCGCCGACGCCAAGAAGCGCCGCGGCCCGTGGATCTGGGTCTATCACGCGCCGCCATCGGGCTCGAAGGTAAGCTGGGGCGGCGACCGCCACTATGGCGACGTGGAGCTGAAAAAGTGGATCGACACCCACAGGCCCGACATCGTGCTGTCTGGCCATGTGCACCAGGCGCCGTTCGTCAGGGACGGCTCATGGGCCGAGCGCATCGGCGATACCTGGGTGTTCAACGCCGGCTACCAGATCGGCCCGGCGCCGGCCCATGTCATCTTCGACCTGAAAGAAGGCCAGGCGGCATGGTTCTCGCTGATGGGCGCACAGGCTGTCGGCCTCGACCCGACGGCAGGTGCTGCGCCCTCGCCGCTTTCAGGCCTGCCCGACTGGCTCAAAGCCGCGGATCATCCCCCGCCCCGCCCGCCGGCGTGACGTTTTTCGGCGAGATATTCTCCTTCTGCTCGTTGGTGAGCGCGTCGAGGATCTCGTCCACCATGCCCAGATGTCCGGACTGGTCATGGAACTGCTGCTTCAGATCGGCCAGATAGGTGGTGGCGTCGCGCAGGCGCCGGGCGAGAAGCTGCGCGGCATGGAAGGTGATTTCCGGCTGCGACCTGAGAAAGCTGACCGCGTCGTCGATGACATGGGCGCGCACGGGAGAACGCGCGCGTACCGAGGCGCTGTAGGGCATTTCCAGCAGTGCCGACATCTCGCCGAATATGGCGCCCGGCTCGTCGATGGCGGCGACGCGCACCTTGCCGCGCAGCACCTCGACGTCGCCCTCGATGAGCACATACATCTTCTCGCCGCTGCCGCCCTCGCTAATGAGAAAATCGCCCGGCGCGAAGGTCTGCTCGGGCAGGTGCTTGCAATGGGAGAAGATGGCGCGCATGGGGCTGGATCCGTTCGGGCGGGTGAAGCTGCAACTCGGCCAAGGATTGCATTCCCGGCGCAGGGCGGCAAGGCCCGGGGGGCGGAATGACGGCATGTGCAATTGCCCGGCCGCGCGCTCTCCCGTCATCCCGGACAAGCGGCGGCCCGGTGGGCAGGTCTGCCCATTTTGGCGATCCGTCGCGCGATCCGGGATCCAGTCCTTCAGCAACATCGAGCGTGGCACTCTCCCTGTTCTGGATTCCGGCTGAAGCCTGTCCTCGGGCTTGCCGTCGTGCGTGAGCGCGCTACTGGCGCGACGGCAAGACCCGGGGGGCGGAATGACGAC
>JAYZVT010000249.1:0-5756 GCA_036155355.1 Pseudomonadota bacterium | reverse complement strand
CTTGTGCGTGCGCACAAGCTCCACGACGCTCAGCTGCGGAATGGCGAAACGCTGGCCGCCCGATTCCACGATACGCGCCGAGACGATGGCCAGCGTCAGCGGGATCTTGATGGCGAAACTGGTTCCCTTGCCTTGCACGGACTTGACATCCACCGTGCCGCCGATCAGCTCGATATTCGTGCGCACTACGTCCATGCCGACGCCGCGGCCCGATACGGCCGTCACCTTGGCGGCGGTGGAGAAACCGGCATTGAAAATGAATTTGTGCAGTTGCGCCTCGGTCATCTTCTCGACCTCGGCCGGGGTCGCCAGTCCGTTCGACAGAACCTTCGCCTTGATCTTCGCGGCGTCCAGTCCCTTTCCGTCGTCGGCGACCTCGATGATGATATGTCCGCCTTCGTGATAGGCGCTGAGACGCACCGTGCCCACTTCCGGCTTGCCGAGACGCTGGCGCTCTTCGGTGGACTCCAGGCCATGATCGGCGGAGTTGCGAACCATATGCGTCAGCGGGTCCTTGATCATCTCAAGTACCTGCCGGTCCAGCTCCGTCTCGGCGCCGGACATCACCAGTTCGATCTTCTTGCCCAGTTCCTGCTGCAGGTCGCGCACGATGCGCGGCAGCTTTTGCCAGGCATTGCCGACCGGCTGCATGCGCGTCTTCATGACACCTTCCTGCAGTTCGGCGGTCACGTTGGACAGACGCTGCAGGGGCACCTTGAACTCCGAGTCGTCCAGTCGGCGCAGCATCTCCATCAGCTGATTGCGCGTGAGCACCAGTTCGCTCACCATCGTCATCAGATGTTCAAGCGTGTCGACGTTGACGCGGATTGACTGGGACTTGCGCTGGTTGTCCTTGCTTCCCTGCGGGTCGCCGGCTTCATCCGTCTCGACGCTGGACTTGAGCGCCTTGCGCGCTGCAGGCGCGGAGACTGTCACCGGCGCTTCGGGCGCCGCCGCCCCGGCTGCCGCCGCCGCGGTTTCAGCGGCAGTCGCCGCCGAAATGTCCTCCGGACCAGGCGCCTCTCGGAACGCGCGCTCAAGTTCGTCAAGTGGAACTTCGCCCGGACGCAACTCGCGCTCGGGTTCCGGCGCAGGCTGCGGCGCCGCCTTTGGAGCCGGAGCCGCTGCTGCCGCGGGGGCCTTGCCTACGCTGCCGCCGGTGGAGAAGAATTCAAGCTGGGAAATCAGATCGCCGTCATCTCCGGCCGGTTCGGCCTCCGTGCTCTCGAGTTCGCCCAGCAATCCCTTGATGCGGTCGATCGTCTTGAGGATGACCGAGACGCCGTCCTGCGTCACGGGCGCGCCGTCGCGATACTTGCCCATCAGGGTCTCGGCGGCATGGGCCAGCGCCTCCAGCCGCGGCAGACCCAGGAATCCGCACGTACCCTTGATGGTGTGCACGAGCCTGAAGATATTTCCCAGGATCTCGGCGTTGTTGGGTTCCTGCTCGAACTTGACCAGTTCGACGTCGATGACGTCGAGGCTCTCTGCGCTTTCGGTCAGGAACTCGCTTAACAGATCATCCATCGATCCGATCCCCTCAGATGTCGGCAGGACTCCGCGTGCGCGAAGGCGCACGCCGGTATTCCGGTCGATCGAATTGTGAACAGAAAGGGTTTACGTTTGGTTGCGGGCACTACCGCGTGGTCTACACGCGATAGTTACATTCGCCCCAAGCCAGTCCGTTCAGTTGTGGGGCGCGGCCTTCAGCACCACGGATTCGCCGTCCATGGATGCCTCCAGGGCCATGCCGGCCGCATCGGAAAGCCGCGAGGCGAAAAACGGCTGAATTGAATGGGCATCAAGGCCACCTGCTCCGGTCAGCGCGTCGCGAAGCCGATCGCTGATCTTCGCCTTCTCGCCGCTGCAGCGCAGCTCGAAGGACGGGCGTTCGACCTCGCCGGTAATGGTTAACGAAATCTTGCCGCCGCGCGGCAGCGTGCCGATGGCCATGGTTACCATGTTAAGCAGCAGCTTGACCTTGTCCTTGGGCATTGCCGCGCGCGGTCCGGACCATTCAAGAGTGTGCTTTTCCGGATCGAGCAGGGCCCGGCTGACTGCCTCGGCATCGCCGAGATCGATGCTTGCACCGGCCGAACCGGCCGATCCGAAGGCAAGCCGAGCGAATTGCAGCTTCGCCGAGGCCTGCGTCGCACTCTTGCGGATCAGGTCCATGGCATGCTCGCGCATGGCCCCGTCCTGTTCCTCGGCCAACACTTCCAGCCCGTTCACGATGGCGCCAACCGGACTGATGATGTCGTGACAGATGCGGCTGGAGACCAGAGCCGCCAGTTCCATAGGGTCGATTGTTGTTTCCGCTGACATCGCTCTCTCCCGCATCCCGAACGGCCCGCCGGGGCCGGCCCATCCACGCCGCCACGCATGGGTTCTGTTACACGAGCGCGGACAGGGTGCCAAGGAAGCGCCGGGACGGCGTGACAAAGCCTTGTGAAGACTGGGACTTTCTGCAATAGGAGGTCGCGGTGCCATGCGGCTGATCAAAGGCTTGGTGACGCTTGCGAATCAGCAGGAACACCAGCAGCCGGGCCGTCGCCCGAAGGACGCATCGCAACTCCGGCATGGGACATGACTCCGATAGACCATTCGCGCCTGCTGTCGCAACTTGTACCCGCCGCCCGCCGCGCGGGAGCCGCCATCCTGCGGCATCGCCATACCGCGCGAGCCGAGCTGAAAGCGGACAATTCCCCCGTTACAGAAGCCGACCGGGAGGCGGAGCGCATCTTGCTCGATGCCCTGGCCCTCGCCGCGCCGGATATACGCGTCATCTCTGAGGAATCGGCGAACCTGCCTGTCGCCGATCCGGGACACCGCTTCTTCCTCGTGGATCCGCTGGACGGCACCCGCGAATTCATCAACGGCGAAACCGATTTCACCGTCAATATCGGCCTGATCGAAGACGGCCGCCCGGCATTCGGTCTGGTCTATGCGCCCGCGAGGGCCGAGCTTTATGTGACGCTGGGCGCTGGCGCCGCGGCCCGGGCAGACCTTCCCGCGGAAGCCTCAACCGGCACTGATGCATCGCCTGCATACGAGCCGATAAAGTGCCGCGCGCCGTCGCGCGATGGGCTGGTCGCGGCCGTCAGCCGGTCACACATGGATGCGCAAACGCGGGCCTTTCTCGCCAGCCATCCCATCGCCGAGACAATCACCGCGGGCTCGTCGCTCAAATTCTGCCTGCTCGCCGCAGGCAAGGCCGACGTCTATCCCCGCTACGGGCGGACGATGGAGTGGGATACCGCGGCCGGACATGCGGTGCTTGCCGCTGCCGGAGGCGTCGTTCTCGGCCTCGACGGCAAGCCGCTCGCCTATGGCAAGATGCCGGACGGCCTCGCCAATTCAGGCTTCATCGCCTGGGGCCGCGATCCAGGCATATCCTTGAGGGCATAGGCGGGGTCATCCGAAACCGGTATCGACAGCTTGCCCGCCGGAGGAACGAATGGCGGTATGCGGCGCGACATTTCTGGCCATGCCAGAGCGGCCCGCGCCATCGTGCCGGCCTTGTCCTCTTCCCACAACCGCCGGTTCACCGCGTTGGCGAATAGAAGCAGGCGGTTTTCGTGGATCGCCCAGATGCCCGGGTGCCCCTGCACCGCGTTGTTGGCCGCCAGCGCCGTGACGTCATAGCCGCCATAGCGGGGCATGTAGGCGTCGGGGTCGCGGGCAAAAGCGGCGAGATTGCCGGGGTTGAGGAAGCGCCAGACAGCGCCTCCCCAGGACAGTTCGAGCCCGCTGCGGCCTTCGCGCGGCTCTGCGTAAAAGCGGTAGGCCAGCGGGTCGAACCCCCCGATCGCCAGCCCATCGACCGGATCGCTCCAGATCTGCACACGCGGCAGATCGGCCCGCGGCGGAGTTCCAGCCCACCCCGGCTCCGGCACGGCCAGTCCGCCCGCCAGGACCGCCAGCACGGCGATGTCTGTTCCCCAAGAACGTCTCATGGTCGCCAGCTTGGAGCCGGAAGGTAAAGAATCCGCAGCCAACAGAAGGCTCGCGCCGTGGCCATAGTTTGGTAACACTTTACGTCAATGATTCGGTAAGCATGGGCGATACCCGCCATCGGTGACGGGTAGCTCCCGAAAATCTTCTATTGCCGACCAGGTGCGCCATGCCCCATCCCAGTCGCCTTGCTTTCGTTGCATTGCTCACAGCCTGCCTTGCCGCAGGCTTCGCCGCGCCACTCGGTACCGCGCTGGCTCAGAGCGACGCGCCAATGGTCATCAGCCCGAGCCGGAGCAGCGATCCGAATTACCGCGCGCATGACCCCTATGCCCAGCAGCCGCCACGTGCCACGCAGCAGCCAAGCTATGCGCCGCCACCGCCCGCTACTTCATACACGCCTTCGCCGCCGCCGGCAGGGCAGGCCTACGCACCGCCGCCGCCCGCGGGACAGCCATATACACCCCCGCCCGGCCAGCAGGACGACAAGGGCACATTCTCAAGCGAAGAAATCACCGAGACCGGACATCGCTTTTTCGGCCGCGTGTCGATCGGCCTCGCGCGCGTTATCGAATACGCCTTCTCGCGCGCCGGACGTCCCAACGGATACATCCTCGGCGAGGAAGCCGGCGGCGCTTTCGTTGCCGGACTACGCTACGGCGAGGGCACGCTCTACACCAAGGACGCGGGCGAACACAAAGTTTACTGGCAAGGCCCGTCCATCGGCTACGACTTCGGCGCCGAGGGATCGAAGACCATGATCCTCGTCTACAACCTGCGCAGCATCGACGACATCTTTGCCACATATGGCGGCGTGGATGGTTCCGCCTATTTCATCGGCGGCGTCGGCATCACCTTCCAGACCCGCGATCATGTCACGCTTGCGCCGATCCGCTCGGGCCTTGGCCTGCGTCTCGGCGCCAATGTGGGATATCTGAAATACACCCGCCGGCCCACCTGGAATCCCTTCTAGCGGCGGCCGCCTCCGCAAAGGCCCAGCAATTCTGCCCTTCCGGGCGAGCGCAATTGCGTTCTATCGACGCCGTCGCACCGCAGATATAGTGTCGCGGCCGCGCCACCCCCATCTGGTATCCGGATTCGTACGATGGCAGACTCACGCGGTGTAACGCTCACTTGGAAACGTCCGCGATGATCCAATCCATCATGCTGGCTGCGCTGGGCTTCCTCGTCGCCCTGCTGCTCGGCCTGCTGGCTGCTCCCGTCTTCTGGCGCAGAGCGGTGCGGCTGACGGCACAGCGCATCGAGAGCACGCTTCCCATGACAGTCGCGGAGATCCAGGCGGACAAGGATCAGCTGCGCGCCGAATTCGCCATACGCCTGCGCCGGATCGAGATGGCGCTGGAAAAATCGCGCGGACAGTCTGCGCGCCATCTCGTCGAGCGCAACAAGGCGCAGGTCGCCATCCGCCTGCTGGAAGAGAAGTTGCGTGAAATGGAGGCCTCGCTCCTGGAGCGCAGCAACGCCAGCACTGTCCTGGAGCAGACGGTCAAGCGCCGCATTCCGGAGTTGGAAACCCGCATCGAGCGCGAGCGCGATCTTGCCGGTGTGCGCGACCGCGAGCTTGCACGGCTTGGCCGCGCCTTCGACAACCAGACCGAGGCGCTCGCCCTGACGCGGGAAAAGCTGTCGCGCCGCGACGAAGAGCTTGAAAAGCTCCGCGCGGCTGTCGAGCAGGCAAGTACCCCCGCCAAGTCTGGCAAGGGCAAGAAGACACAGACCGATGACGCGGAGGCCGAAGATCCGCTGATCCAGGAAAACCGCTTGCTGCAGGCGCAACTGTC
>JAYZVT010000248.1:0-7241 GCA_036155355.1 Pseudomonadota bacterium | reverse complement strand
CCGCAATAGGTGGACAGCATATTTCACCCAGTGTAATATGGCGAGATGCAGCTTGCGGACTGGTTGAGGCAGAATGGGCTGACTGCGCAGGCTTTCGCGGCGCAGGTTGGTACATCACATGCAACAGTGAGCAGGCTTTGCCGTGGGCGGCAACGGCCCTCCATGGAACTGGCGCAGACTATCGCTGCGATGACGCGCGGGGCGGTCATGCCGAACGACTTCATGTCCCCGGCATCGGAGTTGCCGGCCGGCGCGTCAAAACCAACCGCGGCGCTCTCCCTGGCAGGGAAACACATCCTGCTCGTCATCGGCGGCGGCATCGCCGCCTACAAATGTCTCGATCTGATCCGGCGGCTGCGCGAGCGCGGCGCCATTGTGCGCGTAGTCATGACCCAGGCGGCCATGGAATTCGTGACGCCGCTGTCGGTGGGGGCGCTTGCCGGGGAAGCGCCATTCACCGCCTTGTTCGACGCGAATGAGGAGTTCGACGTCGGCCATATCCGGCTGGCGCGGGAGGCGGAGGCTATTATCGTTGCGCCGGCGACCGCGGACCTGATGGCGAAGTTGGCTTCGGGCCATGCGGGCGACCTGGCGACTGCGGTGCTGCTGGCGACTGGCGCGCCGGTGCTGCTGGCGCCCGCCATGAATCCTTTCATGTGGAACGCACCCGCGACCCAGCGCAATCTTGCCCGGCTTGTCGCCGACGGGCACCACGTGGTTGGTCCCAACAGCGGCGAGATGGCTGAAGCGGGGGAAAGCGGAATGGGCCGCATGGCCGAGCCAATCGAGATCGTCGCGGCGCTGGAGCGTATCGGCGGGACGCAAGGCGAGGAGATGCCACTTTCAGGAACGCGAGTGCTGGTGACTTCGGGTCCGACACATGAGCCGATCGACCCGGTACGCTACATCGCCAACCGGTCTTCCGGGCGGCAGGGTCATGCCAGCGCCGCGGCCGCGGCGCGGCTCGGCGCAGCAGTGACACTGGTGAGCGGGCCTGTGCAGCTGCCCGATCCGCCGGTCGCACGCGTGGTGCATGTGGAGACGGCTGAGGACATGCTGGAGGCGGTAATGACGGCACTGCCCGCCGATATAGGCGTGTTCGCCGCCGCCGTGGCGGACTGGCGCATGCCAACGGCCGCGGTGGAGAAGCTGAAGAAGACAGGACCGGCGCAGGAACTGTCGCTGGAACTGTTGCAGAACCCGGATATTCTGAAGACGGTCGGGCATGGCCCCAAGCGGCCGGAATTGCTGATAGGCTTCGCGGCAGAAACGGAGACTGTGGTGCAGTTCGCAAAGCTCAAGCGCGTGGCGAAGGGCTGTGACTGGATCGTCGCCAATGATGTGTCCGCGCGCACGGGCGTCATGGGCGGAGAGAACAACCGGGTGCATCTGGTCATGCAGGACGGCGTCGAGGACTGGCCGGAAATGTCGAAGGATGATGTGGCCGACAGGCTGATGCGCCGGGCAGGCGAAGAATTGCGGCTGCGCCGCAAGGAGCGCGCATGAAAACCGCGGTGGATATCGTGGTGCAGCGTTTACCTCATGCCGGCGACTTGCCGCTGCCCGCCTACCAGTCCGCAGGAGCAGCGGGCATGGACATCGCTGCTGCATTGAGCAAGGACGAAGTGCTGACGATTGGGCCAGGCGAGCGGGCGCTGGTGCCGAGCGGTTTTGCCATGGCGATGCCGGAGGGGTATGAAGGACAAATGAGGCCCCGCTCCGGGCTGGCGCTCAAGCAGGGCGTCACAGTGCTCAACAGCCCGGGCACCATCGACGCCGACTACCGCGGCGAGGTGAGGGTGCTGCTGGTCAATCTGGGCGCGGAGCGCGTGGAGATCAGACGCGGCGACCGCATCGCGCAGTTGGTGATCCAGCCGGTGGCGCAGGCGCGGCTCTCTGAATCACGGGAACTGGAGCAAAGCCTCCGCGGCAGCGGGGGATTCGGTTCGACGGGGACCGGCGGCTGACATGCCGGGAGCAGCGTAGTGAGCAAGCTCAGCAAGGAAGAGATCGACCGCTACAAGCGCCACCTGGTGCTGCGCGACGTGGGCGGACAAGGCCAGCAAAAGCTGAAGGACTCAAAAGTGCTCGTCGTCGGCGCCGGCGGGCTCGGATCACCGGTGCTGCTGTATCTCGCAGCCGCAGGCGTAGGCACGCTCGGCATCATCGACGACGATCATGTGTCGCTCGACAACCTGCAGCGCCAGGTGATCCACGACACCGGCCACGTGGGCACGATGAAGACGGCGAGCGCGGCGGAGACCATCGCGCGGATCAATCCGCATGTGCGGGTGGTCCGTCATGACGCGCGGCTCACGGCTGAGAACGCGCTCGATGTAATCGGCGGCTACGACATCGTCGCCGACGGCTCGGACAATTTCGCCACGCGCTACCTCGTCAATGACGCCTGTTATCTCGCCCGGGTTCCGCTGGTCTTCGCCGCGGTTGGCCCATTCGACGGCCATCTGACGACCTTCCGAGGCTTCGAAAAGGGGCCGGACGGAAGGCCTTTCCCCACCTATCGTTGCATCTTTCCCGAAGCGCCTCCACCGGGAACCGTCGCCAATTGCGCGGAGGTCGGCATTCTCGGCGCGGTTGCCGGCGTCGTCGGCACGATGCAGGCGCTGGAGGTGCTGAAGGAACTGCTCGGCATCGGCGAGTCGCTCGCCGGGCGGCTAGTCATATATGACGCGCGTGCCTGCCGTTTCGAACAGGTGAAGGTCGCCTGGGATCCCTCCAACCCACTCAGTGGCGAGAGGCCGACAATCCGGGATCTGTCTGTCCATCAGCAGACACAGGACGCGATTTGCGAAAGTTGACGTTTGGCCACAGCGCCGCCGGCCGGTGGGGGCCAGCCGGCGACGCTGTATGCCCCAGAGCGCAGCCGTCAGATGGCCGCGCCATTCCCCAGGGTGGGCTTGCTGCCACCGGGGCGGGAACCGGTCATCCAGTCGGGAAGGTAGAAAGGCGACTGCCCGGCGTCAGCGCGACGCAGGCGCTCGCGCACGCCAAACAGTTTCCACACCACCGCCGCGAAAACGAAGAGAAGAGTCGTGGCAATGATGATAGCGAAGAGCGGGTTCATGCCCGTCTGCGTCAGTCCGGTTATGAGAAAGCCGAGTGAGAAGACGATGCCGATGGCGATGCCATTGGCGGCCGCCGCCTCGACCCAGCCTTTCTTGAGCATACGGGGGCGGTGTTCGTTGCGGAAGGCAAGCAGCACCAGCGGGATGGAGAAAGTCACGCAGGCGAGGAAGATCAGCTCTGCGGTCAGCTTGAGCAGGATAAGCATGGATTCGGTCCGTTTGCTGCCGGGCCTGCGGATAAGCCTGTTGGGGGCTGTCCACCCTTGAGACCACGGCGATTGAAATTGAAATGACGTGCAGGGGCCGCCCGGATGGACGGCTGACCGGTCAGGCGGGCGGGGCGCGAGAGGAGAAGCCCTGGTCGTGGCAGTCGTCGGCCGCACCATGGTTGGCGTCGCCCGCGGGGAACAGGACGGCCGGCACGAACACAATCTCGGCAGTGGCCGAGAGCCCATCGTCGCCGAAAGGTGATGTAAAACAGGACGGCAGGCCGCCACAAATGCGGGCTTCGTTTGCGAGCCTGGCTTCACGGCGGGCGAGGGGCTTGGTCTGGTCGTCCCGCAACAGAAGCGGGGTGGTGCCGGGAAGAATTGCAGTAACAAGCCGCAGCGCGCCGAAAGGCGCTTCAATCGAGCGCGGCGCGATGGCAGAAACTTGTTGGAGCAGCAGGGTGAGGGCGAGCAACGCCGCCCAGCGATGCGCGCAGGCCGTGAATTTGCGGAGCCACCCTTGCGGTGACATGACCGTTCTCGCGGTGCCTGACGCCTTGCGGACCTTCACCCGGCATCGCCGGAAGGCCGCCCCGACAGGGTGGCACCGTTCAGCTTTCTGCCGACAAAGATAGGGCTCGGCCATGCCGGCGGCAAGCGTGGCGCCTCATGCGCCTGATCGAGCAAGGAATTCAGCCCTTTCCCTGTTCGGGACTGTTTCGCAGCAGGCCACGATGGGCTAGGATGACCGCCGCCGGGGGGCTCACGCGAATTCGGGATTCGCTCATGCAATATCGCTATCTGCTTCCCTCCGCGCTCATTCTGGCAATCGGCATGGCGGCGGCAGGCTGGCTCGCTGGGCGCGGCCTCGTCGAGAGCCGGCTCGGGCATCGCACGGTTCTGGTCAAGGGATTCTCGGAGCGGGTGGTGAAGGCCGACCTCGGCTTCTGGCCGATCCGCTTTACCGTGTCCGGTCCCACGCTTGAGGAGGCGCGCAGGCGCCTCGATGCCGCGGAAGGCGCGGTCGAAGGCTATCTTGAGAAGCACGGCTTCAAGGCGGGCGACCGGGAGATCCAGAACATCCAGGTGGAGGACCGCAAGTCCGGCTACAACTCCAACAACGTGGACGAGGAAAGCCGCTTCGTTCTCACCGAGGATATGATCGTTCGCTCGGGCGACGTGGACGGGCTGGCGAAGGCCGCGCGCAATATCGGCGATCTTATCCGCGCCGGCGTGGTGCTCACGTCGGACCAGTATAATTCCGGGCCGTCTTTCGTCTTCACCAAGCTCAACGAGCTGAAGCCGGAGATGCTGACCGAGGCGACCAAGCGGGCGCGCGACTCAGCCGAGCAGTTTGCACGCGAGTCCGGCTCCAAGGTCGGCGCTATCTTTGACGCCAACCAGGGGCTGTTCACCATCGGTCCGGCCATCGAGATCCCGAACGAGCGCGGCGACAAGCAGGTGGAAAAGCTCGTCCGCGTGGTGACGACGATCACTTATTTCCTGAGAGACTGATTACAATCCGCTGACCGGACGGCCGGCTAGAACATTGCCGCGTGGACGCGGTCGGGCGGCGCGTGGCCATCGAGGAAGGTCTTGATGTTGATGATGACCTTCTCACCCATGTCGATACGGCCTTCCAGCGTGGCCGAACCCATATGCGGCAGCACGACGACGCGGTCGCTTTGCAGCAGCTTGGGGTTGACGGCCGGCTCGTGTTCGAACACGTCGAGGCCGGCGCCGGCAATCTCCTCGTTCTCGATCATGCGCGCTAGCGCGTTTTCGTCGATCACCTCGCCGCGGGCTGTGTTCACTACATAAGCGTTGGGCTTGAGCAGCTTCAGCCGCCGGGCCGACAGCAGGTGATAGGTGGCGGGCGTGTGCGGGCAGTTGACCGAGATGATGTCCATGCGCGCCAGCATCTGGTCGAGGCTTTCCCAGTAGGTCGCCTCCAGTTCCTGCTCAACCTCGGCGGAGACGGGCCGGCGGTTGTGATAGTGGATGCCGAGGCCAAAGGCCCTGGCGCGACGCGCCACGGCCTGACCGATGCGGCCCATGCCGATGATTCCGAGCCGCTTGCCGAAGATGCGGTGGCCGAGCATCCAGGTGGGCGACCAACCGACCCACTTGCTGTCGGGGTTCTTCAGGAAGGCCGCGCCCTCGGCCAGGCGGCGAGGGACGGCGAGGACGAGGGCCATGGTCATGTCGGCGGTGTCCTCGGTCAGCACGCCCGGCGTATTGGTCACGATGATGCCGCGGTTGCGCGCAGTCGACAGGTCGATGTTGTCAACGCCGGTGCCGAAATTGGCGATCAGCCGTAGCTGGTCTCCGGACTGGCTCAGCACGGCGGAGTCGATCCGGTCGGTGACCGTGGGCACGAGCACGTCGGCCTTTTTGACCGCCGTGATCAGCTCGTCGCGTGTCATCGGCCGGTCGTCTATGTTGAGAGTGGCGTCGAACAGCTCGCGCATGCGGGTCTCGACAACGTCGGGCAAGCGCCTCGTTACGATGACCTTTGGCTTTACCGAGCCCATTTCCCGCCTCGCGACAGCTTCGTTCCGGACCGTCCGGCAAGGCCAGGGAAGCGGGCAGCGCGGACCCTGGCGACGCCGCCCTGTCTATCAGATGGTCGGCAGCAAAACAAAGCGCCGAATTGACCCTATCGCCACGATCCCTTCACCTTTTCGGGCGAGGGTTGCAAGGCACGCGGGATTGCACAATCTTGCGGCCTGTCGCGGCGCTCGGGGTCAAGGGATATGAATCGCATGCGGCCATATGTATGGCTATTGGTTGGGCTTTGGGCGGCGATCACGTCTTCGGTTTCGGCGGCGCAAGGCGAGACGGGCGCCCCTGGCGCCAAGACGGGAAGCGGCCTGCCTGTACCCCGCTTCGTCAGCCTGAAATCGGACCGGGTCAATGTGCGCAAGGGTCCCAGCACGGAACATTCCGTGGCCTGGGTGTTCGCCCGCGCCGGGCTGCCGGTCGAGGTGATAGCGGAATTCGAGAACTGGCGGCAGGTGCGCGACAGCGAAGGCACGGAGGGCTGGGTCTTCCATTCTCTGCTTTCGGGACGCCGAACGGCCCTCGTCTCGCCCTGGGCGAAGGAGGACAAGGCGATCCCGTTGCGCGAGAGCCGCTCGACCGGAAGCGACGCAGTGGCGCGGCTGGAGTCAGGCGTGCTCGGCAGCGTGCTCGGCTGTGACGGCAAGTGGTGCCGCTTCTCTGTAGATTCGGTCTCGGGCTGGATCGAACAGGAGAAGCTGTGGGGCGTCTATAAGGACGAGAAGGTGGAGTAGGGGGCCGGCTGTGCCGGGCAGGGGAGCGTCAGCGGCGCTCGACCAGCCGCACCAGCACATCCACGCGAGAAATCTCCATACCCTCGGGCGGTTGGGGCAGGCCCTTTACCAACAGGCCGCTGTCGGTGGGAATGTCCAGCAGCTTGCCGTCGCGTTCGCAAAAGAAGTGATAGTGATTCGAGGTGTTGGTGTCGAAATAGGTCTTCGACCCTTCGACCGCCACCTCGCGGAGCAGTCCGGCCTGGGTAAACTGGTGCAGCGTGTTGTAGACGGTGGCCAGCGAAACGGGCACCGACTCGCCTACCGCCTCTTCATGAAGGATCTCGGCAGTCAGGTGCCGGTCGCCTTTGCCGAACAGAAGCGAGGCAAGGGCCAGGCGCTGGCGGGTCGGCCGCAATCCTGCCTTGAGCAACAGGCTGCGGGCATGTTCCTGAGCGGTCGCGTCCATTCTCGCAGAGCCTTCCTGGTAATGACGGCGCCGGATTTCGACCGAATATATTTGGTTAGGCGGAGACCTGCAACTTGACCCTTCCGGAAGAGTTGACGCACCCTGAGCGTGTGCCGTCCGTCGGGCTTTTGGCCGGGGAACGAGTATGTTAGTAACGGGCCGCCGTCGTGGGGCAATGGGGACGGATGAGGAGCAATGGCCG
>JAYZVT010000247.1:0-3114 GCA_036155355.1 Pseudomonadota bacterium | reverse complement strand
TCGAACAGCATGGTGGAAGGCTCGATATTCTGGGCGATGACGCCGCCCGGCTTCAGGCGCTTCTTGATCAGTTCGAAGAATTCCTTTGTCAGCAGATGGAAAGGAACAAACGGGCCGCGATAGGCGTCAACGAAGATGACGTCATAAGAGTCCTTGTCTCGGACCAGGAAAATGCGGCCGTCGGACTCGACTATGCGGAGCCTGTCGCCCGCCTTGAGCCGGTAGTATTTCTCGGCGAGGCGGATGATTTCGGGATCCAGCTCGATCGCCGTGACATGCGAATTCGGCAACTGCTCATGCACGTACCAGGAGATCGAGCCGCCGCCCATGCCGATCATCAGGAATTTCTGGCGGTCGGCGGCGTAGACGAGGCTCGCAAGCATGGCGCGGGTATAATCCACGGACAATTCGAGCAAATCGTCCGGGTTCCGCCGGCTCTCCACATAGTTCTTGTTCTTGTAGCCGAATGCGAGCGTGACGTAGGGCGCACGGCGATAGACGAGGATGGTATTGTAAGGAGATTCAATTTTCTCGATCAGCTCCTTGCCAGCCTGTGCAGGCGAAGGCGAGGGCGTGAGCGACAGGGCGAGGGCGCAGACGATCAGTATCGGAAGTCGCATGTGTATCCCTAGGCGTGGAGTGCAGCGTGGGGCCGCCGGTCAATCGTAGTCCGGTTCAAAGAGCGGCACGGTTGCGAACATGCCGAATTGCGCGACCCAGTGCCCAACACGCTGATAATCTCCCATCCACCACGCCGGATCGCGGTAATTGGCTTCGAAATGCCGCCGCCATGCCGCCAGCCAGCCCTGGTCCCCGGTCTGGCGGTACAGCCTCCATAGACCCCACGAACGGCTGAAATTCAATCCGAAAAGATGTGATGAGGCGGGCATACTTACAGGCGTAAAGGTCCGGGGATCGGCCTGAAACTCTCTCAACCAGGCGGCAAAACGCTCCGGGGGGAGCGTCAGGCTGACCAGCCAGGCCCTGTTGCTGCACAGGGCCATGAAGCTGTTGGCGCGGCGGTCCGTATTGGCCGTGCAGGGGATCGTCAATGGCTCGAAATGCCTTGCAACCAGTCCATCGACAAAGGCAGTCAATTCGGCGTCCTGGGAATGAATGGCCCAGGCGCGCAGGTTGATCAGCGCCCAGCTTGCGCTGTCGTAGGACAGCGATGCTGGGTCCGGAGCCCTTGTAGCGTAGTATCGGCGGAGGGACAGGGCGACGTCATCGGCCATGGCGCGCAGCCGCATGTCACCGGCAAAGGTTCGCTCGAATTCCAGGGCGAGGCGCAGGAACCATGCGCGGCCATATGGCAACTCGAATGACGGATTGCGGGCGAGGAATGCTTGCTCAGCCGCGACCGCCTCGGGAGCGAGGCGGCGAAGAACGAGATCGCTCAAGTTCGCGTCACCAGTGAGACGGGCTGCGGCAATCAGCGCCCAGTGGCCATGGACGGCAGAATGCCAGTCGATGCAGCCATGGAAGATCTCGTGGCGCGTGTCACGGCGAATGACGCAGTCACGAATCGGTTCAATGAGGGCTGCGACAATGCGATCTCGTTCCTGCACCAGGCTGCTCAGCAACTCCGAATCTCCAGGTGCGGCTCCGGCAATCATTGGAAGTCCCGACACCATTGCAGCAGCGAGGCCGGCGCGGCAAAGAAAGGCGCGCGCGACATTCATTCGAGCGCTATGTCGAATTCGCCGGACCAATCCTTCCTGATGGTCCAGTGACCCTTGATGCGCCGTGTCTTGCGGTCGAGCGTGCCGGCATACTCGACCGAGTGACTGACACCGGCGGTGCCGTCGTAGGTCTTCTTCCATTGCAGGGAATTGCCGACGACGTAGCCCGTGAAAGAGGCGTAGAGATTGGCCGATCCCGGCTTGCCAAAGGTATTCGGCTCGGTGATGAAGCCCGATATCTGCCCTTGAGAGAATGTGAGGTCCATCTCGAACTTCACCGAAGCTACGCCATTGATGGGCTTGGGGTAGCGGTACTCTCCCTTCCAGAGACCGGTGAGCGGCGACTGAGCAGGGCGCAGCTCACTCAGCTCGGCAAGACGCAGAAGAGAGCCGAAATTGGACGCGCCTCCGGCCTCATCGGTCGTGAAGGCGGTGAAGGCGGCGCGGCTCTTGGGCGTAAATTTACTGTCGAGGCCGTCTCCAAAGTAGTTGAGATCGCTAAGACGGGTCTGAATCTGATAGGGCCACTCGCCTCCCAGGGAAGCGAGGCTGAGCGGACGCTTCGACAGTTCGGCCAGCGCCTCGCTCACCGAGCCTGAGGAGCGCGGCCTGCCGCCAATCTCGCCAGCCAGCAACCCGAAGAGCGAGTCCGGATGCTGCTTGCGCAGCGTGGCAACGCGATCCCAATCGCTGTGTTCAACCGCGGCTCGCCATTCGGCATAGGCGCTGGTCAATGCGCCTGACGCCTGCGGGCGCAGGTCGGGCAGCTGCGCGGTTGCCACCTTGTCACCGGACGGGGTCTGTGTCGCGGCCTGACCAGTCCCGGCGGGGGGACCTTCGTTGTTTATGACGATGGCATCGCCGCCGAGTGAGCCATAGGTATAGGGTTCCTGCAGGCGCTTGGTGACGGCGATGACTTCATCGCGGATAGCTCCGAAAACCAGCCTTACATCCTTTCCCTGCGCGGGCAGATGCTTGATCAGCGCCTGGGCATAGGGGCTGTTTTCTCCATCGCCGTCGAGGGCGATGTTGCCGGACTGTGTGGCGTAGGCAATCAGCGTATTCCTGGGCACATCGGATATGCGGGCAAGGCCACGTCCGGCTACCATGGAGCGCGTGGCGCCGGCCGCCTCGGCCACGCGCTTCAAAAAGGGGTTGTCGCGGCAAGCGTCAAGAATGACGACGCCAAGCTGGCTGGCCTGCGACGCATCCTGCAGCAGATACTCCGCCGGGAATAGCCGCCGCACGTCGCGATCGTCCTCGAGGGAAACATCGACGGGCACCAGATAGGCGTTGCCCTGGATCTGGATGCCGTGACCGGCGAAATAGACAAGTCCGATCCGGGCGTGGCGGGCCGGTGGGGCGGAGTGCACCACGGCCCTGTGCCTAACAGCCCTGGCGCGGTCGGTGTGGTCGTGTACCTCCAAGCGGT
>JAYZVT010000246.1:0-6660 GCA_036155355.1 Pseudomonadota bacterium | reverse complement strand
GGAGCAGTTCAAGCGCCTGGATGTTGGCAGGCCCTTCCCAGACGGTGAGCACTTGTGCGTCGCGGAGCAGCCGGGGCGTCACCTTGTCATATGTATATCCATTGCCGCCGATCAGCTCGATGGCCTTGCGGCATGCCGCGTTGGCATTCTCTGCTGTCTGATATTTGGCGAGCGACGTTGCCAGACGCAGCCATGTGCGGGTTTCGCTGGCCTCGGCGACTGGCGTGGCAGCCGCCTGGTCGAATGCATGTGCGGCCTCGAAGGCGAGCGCGAGATCGGCTTCGCGGGCTGCCAGCATGACCACGAGTTCGTCCTGCACCATCGGGTAATTGAGTATGACGTTGCCGAATGCCTTGCGGTTGGCGGCAAAGCAGAGGGCCTCGAGACAGGCGCGGCGCTGCAGGGCGACAGCGCTCATGGCGTTGTGGATGCGCGAGACGACGAGCGCTTCCATCATCAGCCGGAAGCCTTCGGGCGGAGGCGCGATTTCCAGCGCCCAGGTTCCATCGAGATCGACCTCGCCGGTCGCCACGCCAGTGGTTCCGAGCTTGTCCTTGAGGCGTCGGATGCGCATTGGGTTGGGCTCGCCGTCGGGCAACACCGTGGGCACGAGGTAGAGGCCGAGGCCCTCGCTTCCGGGCGGGGCGCCCTCGGGCCGCGCCGTGGCGACAGCGATGCCGCCATTGACGTTGCTGGTGAACCATTTGAGGCCGGTGAGACGGAAGTGGTCTTTCTCCTTGCGCGCCACGGTGGTCGTCGCGCCGATATCGCTGCCGCCATGCAGCTCGGTTGCCCAGGTGCCAGCCGACAGCGCACCGCCATCCATGCGCGTCAAAGACTGGAGATAGCGCTCGCGGATGGAATTCGGCGCGAAGCGCGCGATCACGTGAGCGACCGCATGCGTCATTGTCGCGGGGCAGTGCAGGGACACGTCGGACTGGGAAGTGAGATATCCCATAGCGAAGGTGACGAGATAGGGCGCGGGATTGGCCACATGGTTCAGTCCGACGATGCCGCGGTGATAGATCTGGCGCGTGGCCTCGTCCCACAGCGGATTGGTCTCGACGCGGTTGACGAGACGGCCCTCGCCGTCATGAGTGACCAGACGGGGAGGGGCGCGGCGGTCGGTCCAGGAGGCCTGGTCGTCCAGCGGTCCTCCAGCCCAGGCGCCAAAGTCGCTCAGCGTGCCGCGCCAGCGCTTGAAGGCCTTGGCGTCGAGACCGTGCAGCACGGCCTGCAGATCGCGGTCGATCTCGAAGAAATTGAGCCCATGCGGTGTCTGTGGCGCGGCCATCTCTGCCTCGCCCCGCGCCTGACGGGCGAAGGTGCCCAGCGGGGCAAGCGCGAGTCTAGTGCAGGCCGGACGCTGGATCAAAGGCGGATAGCGGCAAAATGGCTGCCTTGGCGGTTCCGCGCGGACGACCATTCGACTGGGGACAATCCCTATACGCCCTGTTCTGCCGGGAGCCGCAGGTGGCTATTCTTGAGCAGAGAATTTTCGGTCAGGCGCGAAACGCATCACGGCCCGGCGGAGTTGTCATTCAGGACTCCCGTGACCATCTCCAGACCGGGACGAGACATGAATTGGATCAGGGCGATGATTGCGGCGGCCCTCATGCAGGGTTTAACCGGGACTGCGGCGGTGCAGGCTGCCTCGAAGGTCTGCGCCGCGCCTGCGTCGCCGATGGCGCGCGCCATCTGTGCGGACGCGGAGCTTTCCGCGCTCGATGCCAGGCTCGCTTCGACGCTGGAATCCATTGCCGCGAAGGTCGGTCCGAACGAGCGTGCGGCGCTTTCGCGGGGCCAGCGGGACTGGCTTCGCAGCCGGGACGCCTGCACAGGCTCTGGTGACATGAAGACCTGCGCGAAAACCGCCTACCGCAGCCGCATCGCCCAACTGGAAATCGAGGCAGGGCTGGTTCCGGCAAAGGGGCCCATCGCTTTTGGCTGCGGCGAGGGCCAGACCGCCTGGGTCACTTTCGCGCAGGGCCTGCCGCCCGCGGCGCGGCTGCTAAGCTCCGACTACGACCTGATGCTGTTCGGGGGCGAGGAGAGGCCTGCCCGGGGCGACGAAAAAGTGTTTGAGAACAATGGGTTCACACTCGTAACCAGCGGCGGGCTGATGCTACTTGCCGGCCAGGAAGGAGCACTGTTGTGCCGCGTGGACCATTAACCGTGACATCGGCGCGTTTCCAAAGGCATGGCTTCGGTGATAGGTTTTCCGGTGAGGAGGCCGTCGGGTTCCAGGCCGGCGCCATCGCGCCGGGGAATCGGATGGCGGCAGGGGGCAATGAATGATGCGCCCCGATTCCGTTGGATTCCCGGCACATCAGCAGTCAGCGGCCTGCGGGGCGCCCGCCCCGTCAGGGAGTTTGCGCGGGCTGTCAACCGAGTGCGAGCGTGCGTTGAGTAACAGGTATTGCATCATTGGCGCTGGCGCGTCTGGTCTGGCGGTTGCCAAGACATTTGCCGAGCGCGGCATCCCCTTCGACTGTATCGAGCGCGAGACCGAGATCGGCGGGCTGTGGAATCCGGCGACGCCGTCGGGCGTGGTCTACGAAACCTGCCACATGCTCTCGTCGAAGGAATTCTCCGGCTATCTCGACTTTCCGATGTCGGAGGATCTTCCCGTTTTCCCCAGCCACAGTCAGGCGCTGGACTATCTCAAATCCTACGCCGCGCATTTCGGGCTGGAGCGCCACATCCAACTGGGCAAGACGGTTTCGCGGGCCGAGAGAACGCCTGATGGCTGGATGGTCCGGATCGAAGGGGACGACCAGCCGCGGCACTACAAGGGGCTGGTGATCGCAAACGGGCATCACTGCGAACCGCGGTGGCCGGAGTATCGCGGGACATTCGCGGGCGAGTACATCCATTCCAGGGACTACAGGTCGCCCAAGCAGCTCACGGGCAAGCGCGTGCTGGTGATCGGCGGCGGTAATTCCGCCTGCGACGTGGCCATCGATGCGGCGCATCATGGTGCCATCTCGGCGATCAGCCTTCGGCGCGGCTACTACTTCGTACCCAAGTTCCTGTTCGGCCAGCCCATCGACGACGTCTATGAGTTCGTCGAGCGCTTCCGGCTGCCGCGCGGGCTCAGGCAGTTCCTCTATGGTTTGTCGCATTGGCTGTTCACGGGACCGCCGGAGCGTTTCGGCCTGCCGAAGCCCGACCACGGCATCCTGGAGAGTCACACCACCATCACCAGCGACCTGCCGAACATGGTTTCCCACGGACGCATCGCGGCGAAGCCAGACGTCGCCTCGTTCGACGGCAATACCGTTCATTTCACCGACGGCACGCAGATGACCGCGGACATGGTCGTGTGCGCGACGGGCTACAGGCTCGCCGCGCCCTTCATCGACCGCTCCGAGCTTTATCTGCCGGACGGGCATCCGAACCTGTTCGTTCAAACCTTCCACCCTGAGCGCGACGACCTGTTCGTTGCCGGACTGGTCCAGGGCAATGGCAGCATGTGGCGTCTCGCCGAACTGCAAGCAAAGCTGATCTCCAGCTACATCGTTGCGAAAGAATATGGAGATGCCAGCGCCGAACGCTTCGCGTCCATGAAGCGCGCCACCGCCGAGGATGTGGAAGTTCAGAAGAGGTCTTTCGTCAAATCGAAACGGCACCGGCTGGAGACCGATTTCCACGTCTACCGGCGGCGGCTGGAGAAATTGCTCAAGGGCTTCGGCAAATTTGCCGAGGCGCCGATGCCCTCGAGCGTAGTCGGCTTGCCGCTGCCCACGCCCGCGTATAAGCGGGACGAGGTCGGGACGAGGGTGTCCGAGGCGGCCGAGTAGTTCTGCTAGACACTTTCCCCCGACCTGTTGGCGCGCCATCGGCGCAGCATCTGCCTGACGGCATAGTAGAGCAGGGCCATGCCTGCCGCGACGCCGAGCGCGGCGAGCAGCTTGTGTTCGGCCGCCTTCAGCTCGCCGAAGAAAGTCTCGACGGCGGCGCCGAAGACGTAGCCCGCTGACGTAATGGCCACTGCCCATATGGCCGCGGCGATGAAATTCAGCACCAGATAGACGCGCGCCGGCACAGTACTCAGGCCGACGGCCACAGGGCTCACCACGCGCAGACCGTAGAGAAAACGGAAACTGAGAATGAACAGGTAGGCGTGGCGGTCGATGAGCTTGAGCGCGTAGGCGATGGACGGCTTGCCGGTGACGCGGCGCACGATGGCGTAGTCGGCGTGATGGCGGCCGAGATAGAACCAAAGCTGGTCGCCGAGGAATGAGCCGAGAAAGGCGCTGCCTGCGACGGGCAGGAAGCCGAGCAGGCCCTGGTGAGCGGCGAAGCCTGCCAGCGCGACGACGGTCTCGCCCTCGAAAAACGTACCGATGAAAACCGCGAGCAGCCCGTAGTCGGCGAGCAACTGTTGCAGGTCGGCCATGGGTTTTCCCGGGCGTCAGTCTCCGACAAGGAAGTCGAAATCGCAGCCCTTGTCGGCCTGGAGGATATGCTCCTCGAACAGCCTGGCATAGCCGCGCGCGGGCTTGCGGCGTGGCTTGCGTCGCGCCAGCGCGGCCTTGCGCTTGTCCAGCTCCGCTTTGGGCACAAGCATTTCCAGCTTGCGCTTGGGAATATCCATAAGCACGCGGTCTCCGGTCGCGACCAGCGACAAGGGACCGCCGATGGCGGATTCGGGCGTCACATGCAGGACGATGGTGCCATAAGCGGTGCCGCTCATGCGGGCGTCGGAAATGCGCACCATGTCGGTGACGCCCTTCTGCGCCAGTTTCTTCGGGATCGGCAAATATCCGGCCTCGGGCATGCCCGGCGCGCCGACAGGCCCGGCGTTGCGCATGATGAGGATGTCGTCCTCTGTCACGTCCAGCCTCGGATCGTCGATGCGGGCGGCAAGATCCTCCACGCCCTCGAAGACGATGGCGCGGCCTTCATGTCGGAAGAACTTCTTCGATGACGCGCTCTGCTTGATGACGGCGCCGCCTGGCGCAAGGTTGCCACGCAGCACTGCAAGGCCGCCCTCGGCATGGATGGGGTTGTCGAGCGGGCGCACCACGTCCTGCGGCCATGACGGCGCATCCTTCAGAATCTGTTTCAGCGTTTTGCCTGCGACCGTTGCGCAATTGAGGTTCATGAGCGGTTTGAGCGCGCGAAGGATAGTGGCAAAGCCGCCCGCCTCGTGCAGCTCCTGCATGTAGTAGGTGCCGGTCGGTTTCAGGTCCACGATCACCGGCGTTTCGCGGGCGAGTTCGTCCACCCTGTCGAGACGGATGTCGATGCCCAAGCGTCCGGCAACCGCGGTTAGATGAATCAGGCCGTTGGTCGAGCCACCGATGGCGAGCAGGGTGCGGAGGGCATTCTCGAACGCCTTCTTCGTCATGATGCGGTTTGGCGTCAGACCTTCGCGGGCGAGCGCCACGGCGCGGGCGCCGGTGTGCTCGGCATGGCGCAGACGTTCGGAGTTGACGGCCGGGATTGCAGCGCCGCCGGGAAGCATCATGCCCAGCGCCTCGGCAGTCAGCGCCATGGTGCTGGCAGTGCCCATGACCATGCAGGTGCCGGGCGTGGGACCAAGCTGGTCGGTAATCTCGGGCAGCTCCTCCTTTTTCACCGTGCCGGCGCGGAACTTGGCCCAGAAGCGGCGGCAGTCGGTGCAGGCGCCCACCTGCTCGCCGCGATAGGAGCCGGTGAGCATGGGGCCGGTGACTTCGAGGATGGCGGGCACCTTCGCGCTGGCCGCGCCCATGAGCAAAGCGGGCACGGTCTTGTCGCAGCCGCCGATCAGAACGACCGCGTCCATGGGCTGGGCGCGGATCATCCCCTCCGCGTCGATGGCCATGAGGTTGCGCAGATACATGGAAGTTGGGCTGGCGAAGGACTCGTGCAACGACACCACCGGGAACTCGAAGGGGAGGCCGCCGGCGAGCATGACGCCGCGCTTGATCGCCTCCACCAGTTTCGGCACGGTGGCATGGCAGGAGTTGTAGGCGGAGAAGGTGTCGGTGATGCCGACGATGGGACGGTTGAGGGCCTCCTCGGAGTAGCCCATGGATTTCAGGAACACCTTGCGCAGATAGAGTGAGAAGGCGTCATCGCCATAGCTGGTGAGGCGGGCGGAGAGGCCTCCCGGCACTTTCCGGCGTGACTTGCGCTTCTTCTGCGGCATGCGTTCTTCCTTGAAATCAAACGGAAATCGACGTTTCCGACTAGTCTTGGCCGACACTTTCCTGCAGGCTCAAGGGAAACACAAGCCAGACGACATGCGATGCGGTCGCGGCATTGCCCGCGCGTTACTGTGATCGGCCGGACTGTTTCCGCGTGCGGTTGGGCGGCATCACTTGGGAGGTGGGATCATGAGTAGAATGTCCAAGGAGAGAATGAGGAAGGCGGAGGAGCAACTCAAGACCATATCCAACGAAGACCACGAGAAGGTCAAAGGCCTCGCCGCGATCGTGCGGCCGCTTCGAAGCGTTCTGTTCAAGACACCCGACGACCATGGCATGACCGGCTGGCATGACCTCGTCATACCCTCCGACGACGGCGTGCCGCTTGAAGCCTGGTACATCCCTGCCAAGGGGAAGCCCAGTGACAAGCTGATCATCTTCAATCATGCCCTGCCGATGTGCCGCGCTGGATTCCCAGGACATCTTGGCGAGCCATGGAGCATGTATGACGCGGTCGAGA
>JAYZVT010000245.1:0-5896 GCA_036155355.1 Pseudomonadota bacterium | reverse complement strand
ACCTCGAAGGTCTGGTAGCCACCGTCCGCGCCGCCGCGCCAGACTTGCACCTGGATCATGCGGCTGCTTTTCACGCTGCTCATCGACGGGTACGCTCCCCGTCGCTCATGGTGATCTCCAGCTTGACGAGATCGCCCCGGTAGTTGACCACGCCCACATATGCGACGCGCCCCTCGCCATCGCGCACCAGCCGCCGCATGATGCCGATAGGCGATCCGATGGCGACGCCCAGATGCTCGGCCACCTCGCGGTCCGCCGTGCCGATGGTCAGCGTCTGGCGGATTTCACCGATGCTGAAACCTGGCAACCGTTCCAGCACAGGGATAATCATCTGCCGGTCGAAGCGGTCCGGCGCGCGCTCGTAGAGAGCCTTGTCGAGGTGCATGTCCACGACCGCATATGGGAAGTTTCCCTTGCCGTGCAGACGGCGCATATGGCGATACGCGTTCGCGGGCTCGCCATCGCCCGCATCGAGTCGCGGAGCGCTCTCGGCGCCGTCCACATCGATCAATCGCACCCAGTTGCCTTCCAGGCTGTGGATCAGCTGGTCGCGGCTTGTTTCCATCCGGCACCATTCCGGCCCGGCAGTGTCGGAAACGAATGTCCCCCGGCCCTGGCGCCGCCAGATCAGTCCTTCGTTCTCCAGAAGGTTCAGCGCCTGACGAAGCGTCACCCGCGCGACGCCGAATTCCTTCTCGAGAACGCCCAGCACCGGAATCTGCGAGCCCGCGCCCCACTGGCCGGAGCGGATACGCTGCCGGATGACGTTGGCGACCTGGGCATAAAGCGTGCCGTTGCGCTCGGAAAAACCCGGCCGCCTTTCAGCGATGGCTGTAACAGGGGCCTGAATGGCCATGCGTTTCCTGCCTGAGTTCTTATGTTTCTAAAAATAGTATCTTTGAATGGAATTAGGCGCAAGAGGCATAAAAAAGCGAGGAATTCCGCCGAACTGGGGAGAAGACCTAGGTCGCCAGCCCCGGACGGTGGCTCGGGGCTGACGAGGCTGACGCACTGTCGCCAGCTGCTGCGCTGATCTCGGACGCGGCAGCGCGCAGGAGATTCACATGCCGCATTGCCGCCTCCAGCGAGAAGCGCACCGTCGGTCCATGTATGGCAAGCGTGGCGAAAACGCGCCCGCCGACGTCCGTCACCGGCACCGCGATTGCCACCATGCCGGCAATGAATTCCTCGTCATCCGTCCCGACGCGGGTTTCAGCGATCTTCCGCAGGGCCGCCTCCAGTCTGGCGCGGTCGGTGATCGTGTTGGGTGTGCGCTTGTCCAGTTCGAGCCGGTCCAGCACCCGTGCCCGCTGGGCAGAGGGAAGCGAGGACAGATACAGCTTGCCCCCGGCAGTACAATGCAGCGGTACGCGCGTGCCGATGGGAAGTTGAACCTTCAGCGGCCATTCCGTCTCGACACGGTCGAGATAGTACATGCGCGTGCCGTCGGGCATAGCCAGGTTGCATGTCTCGCCAACCTGCCTGGCCACAGACTCAAGCACCGCGTGACGCGCACTCTTTCCCGCTGCGCCTGCAAGAATCGACTGCGCCAGTTCGCGCAGCCTGATGCCTGGCTCCAGTCCCTTTCCGCCCAGCTCCTGCTGAAGATAGCCATTCTTGCACAGCAGCCCGCAGATGCGATGCACGGTCGCCTTGGGCAGCTTGCACTGTTCCACGAGTTCGGAAATCCGCAGCGGTCCATTCGAGCGCGCCACTGCCTCGACGATGCTCATGACCCGGATTGATCTGGACTTCGCCGTTACCTGCATGTGATCTGACCGCGGCGTGGCATAGTAGGCGAACCTATCTTAACTGGAACACACCCGCTCCCGCGTGAACGAGTAGGATAGTGGAGATTTCCGGAACCAGCGCCACAACGATCCACACGATCATCAGCGCCACCAGATAGGGCATTGAATATCTCAGCAATCGGAAATACGGGATGCCAGTGATGCCGCTGGCCACGTAGAGGTTGAGTCCGTAGGGCGGAGTAATGAATCCGATGGCGTCGCCGATCAGGAAAATCACGGCGAAATGAATCGGATCGACGCCGATCCCCGCCGCGATCGGCGCCAGGATCGGCGCCAGTATGATTGTATTTGGCAGACTCTCCATGATCGTTCCGGCAATCAGCACCAGCAGCATGCAGGCGAACAGGATCGGATAGTAGCCACCGAGTGCACCGAGCATATCGGTGACGAATGCCTTGGCGCCGAGCAGCGTGAGAATCTGCTGCATTACAACCGATATGGCTATCAGTGGCGCAAGCAGACCCGTGATCTGTCCAGAGCGCAGGATAAGTTCGGGCAATTCGCGCAGGGCGAAGCCCGGCACCACGATCTGCTGCAAATAGCCATGCGGCTTGGCGTCGGCCGGCCGAAGCTGCTCCGCATGAGGATCGACGCCCGGATGCAATAGCTTGTAGAGCGCAAAGCTGAGGACGCCCGTGATCAGACAGAAGCCTGCCGTCACCCCGGCAGCTTCGGTGGGCGAGAACACACCTGAATAGATGCCCCAGATCACCAGCAGGATCGCGGCGAAGCCCAGCCACGCTCCCACCATGGTCTTGAGGATGCGGTCGAGGTTAAGTGGTATCAGCGTGCCCCAGCCGTTCATGTAGCTGATGATGACGCAGGCTATCTGCATACCTATTACCATTAGCAGGCCGGGCAGCAGACCTCCGATGAACAGGTCCGAGATCGACAGGTTCATCAGGAAGCCATAGACAATGAAAATGATGCTTGGCGGGATGATGATGCCGACGGTGCCTCCGGCGGCGGCGGTAGCGGCCGAAAAATTCTTGTCGTAGCCGTTCTTCACCATCTCGGGATGC
This sequence comes from Pseudomonadota bacterium, assembly GCA_036155355.1. Taxonomy (GTDB): domain Bacteria; phylum Pseudomonadota; class Alphaproteobacteria; order Rhizobiales; family Methyloligellaceae; genus JAYZVT01. Next base: position 3,063 of record JAYZVT010000245.1, on the reverse strand, counting down.
ATGATCGAACCGATGGCCGCGGTGGTCGCCGAGTTCGAACCCGAGATCGCCGCAAACATGCCGCAGGCGCCAAGTGATGCCATGGCCAGACCGCCGCGTATCCACCCGAGCAACGAATAGGCAAAATCCGATAGCCGCTTGGCGATCCCCGCGCCCCGTATCAGGTCGCCGGTCAGGATGAACAGCGGCAGTGCCAGAAGCCCGAAGAAATTCAGCCCCTCGTATAGCGTCACGCCGATGTTGAAGAGCGTGAAGTCGATCACCAAGCTTACACCGATCACCCAGAAGCCGATGACCAGGAAGATCGGCACGCCGATAATGAACAGGACCGTCACAGCCAGAGAAATCAGCGATATGAGCACTGCGTCCATGGCGCGACCTCAATCGCCAAAGATGCTGGTCTGGATACGGAAAGGCTCCCCCTTCCGGAAACACTGCCAATCCGACCAGACATTTTGCAGCACGCGAACAATCAGCAGCACGAATGCGAAAGGCGTCGCAATGTAGAACCACCATTGCATGACGTTGTCCGTGCCCTGCACGATCGCGAAATTGTCTCGCGACAGCATCACCTGCTTGGAGGTGAAGTAGACGACGATCACGGAGAAAATGATCCAGAGTGCCGCATCCAGCATCAAGCAGGCGAACTGCCACTTGTACGCCATCTTGGCCCGCAGTTCGTCGAAGCTCAGATGCGCCCGGATGCGCACGTTGTAGGCGCAGCCAACCCACACGATCCACAGGAACAGATAGATCGGAATCGTGCTCGACCATGCCGCCTGCTGTGAAAACAGAAAGCGGCGGAACACTTCCACGAAAATGATCGACGCCATGGCCACATAATTGACCAGGATTATTATTTTCTCGAGGTTTGCATCAACCCAGCGCAATACAAACATCGCCGCCCCCCTGAAGCGCTTCAACCCCACCGCACGCATGGCCGTGTTCGGTCCACGGCAAGTATGGGCCATTGCGAGCGGGAATGCCAACGGGGCCCGTCAGAACGGGCCCCGCGAGCATTATCGAACTAGGCTGACTTCCACCAGCGGCGGGGCTCGACATTCTCCGCCCTGGTATCCTTCGGGATTTCCCGGGCGATGTCGTAGATGAACTTGTAGGTGTCCATCCCGCCGGCCCAACCGTTGATGCGCTCGCGCCACTCCGCCCATTCCTTGGGCTGGAATTCGGGCGAGCACATCTGCTCGGCTTCCTTCTTCGCTTCCGGCGACATGAAAGCGATCTTGGTGCCGTTCTTGACGAAGATGGTGCCGGGAAGCTGCGGATCGGAATAGCCGCAGGTGTTGACCAGCGACGCCTCATGGGCGGCCTGCACATGCACCTGTGTCAGATAGGACGACTCCATCACCGCGTCCTGCAACTCGCCGCCAAGCTTGTCGAACACCGACGCGTTCATCGCCGTATGCTCGGTGCCGCAGAAGAATTCCAGGTCCACGCATTGCGAGACCACCGGCGACATATTGGCATAGGCCACAGCGGAGACCCAGGTCTCGGCGCCGTCGATGAGACCCTGCTTGAGGCCGTCGAGCGTTTCTTCCCAGGCGATCGGCGTGGGATTGAGCTTCATCAGGTTCATGGCGATGCGGCCAAGCTGTGTGCCGGTAACGCGGTTCTTTGTGCCCGCGAGTTCCGTCACGCTCTTGACCAGCGGCTTGTCCTTCCACTTCAGGCCCAACATGATGCCGCGCAGTTCCGCATGGCTGAACAGGAACTGGATGCCGTGACGCTTGCGCATCGGCTCGCGCAGCACCTTTTCGCTACCCGGGTGATAGAGGAAGTGATACTGCGAAGCGCGGGACGGGAACATGTAGGCGTAGTCCAGCACGTTCAGATAGGGTGCGCCGCCAGCGGAATTCTGGGTCGAGGCGGCATAGATGTCCACAATGCCCTGCTGAGTTTTGGTCACGCAGTTGAGCTGGCCGCAAATCTGGTTGTTACCGATGAATTCGACCCGGATCGCTCCGTCGGTGCGTTCCTCGATGTCGTTGACGAACTGCAGGCAACCCGCCCGTTCCACGAGCAGGTTGCGCTCGTTGAAGCCGGCGGCGCCAAACTGCAGCGTATGCTTGGCTGTATTCTTGAAGCGCTTCTCGTATGTCGAGTTCGCCGCCTCCGCGAGGCGGGAAAAGGTAACGGCGCCGGTAAGCGAGCCCGCGGCAAGCAGCGTCGAGGAAATGCCGAACTGCTTGGTGAGCTTCAAAACATCGCGCCGGGAGAGTCCTCTAAGTTTGTCTGAGACTTTGAACATCCGTTCCTCCCTGGGGATAGATGGCCCATGTCCCGCTTCCATCCGGTCTTCTATGTTCCGGATAATGGAACGAGATGTCTCACTATTGCGACAAAATCCTCTCGGGGCAAGCCATGCGGGAAAATATTATGCCTCTTGACCCGAAATTTACTTGCCCAACCCAATTCCCGCATACGGGCGCACTGACGGTGGGCAAGCCTCTCGACGTGAACCCGGTGCCGAGCGGACTCATCCACGTCCTAACGTCACAGCCTTGCCCGAATCTTCTGGTCATACCGCGCGCATGATCGGATCGGTCGCGCTCCGTCGCGATCAACCTGCCCGGATTGCGACGCGCCCGCCAACGACTGCTAGAGCGATAAACCCACGTGCTGCGGCTGCTTCTGAGTGCCCTCTTCCTGGTTGGTGCGGCCGGCTGCGCCGACCGTGCTATCCAGCCGCCAGCGTCCGCAGACCGGATGCCTGTGGAACAGGTACGCCTCGATCCCGAGGCAGCGCGCACATTGATTAATGCCTATCGCGCCAGCCAGGGACTGCGCCCACTGGCAATGGACGACAGGCTCGCGAGGGCAGCCCGCCGTCATTCCGCCGACCTCGCCGTGATCGATCGCATCGAGCACAAGGGTTCGGACGGATCCGATCCCTGGCAGCGCGCCCGCGAGGCCGGCTTTGTCCCACGCGTCGCTGCTGAAAATGTGGGCGCCGGGCAGAGATCGCTGGCCGAAGTCATGGAGGGGTGGCGCAAAAGTCCCGGCCATGACCGCAACCTGTTGCTACCCGATGCAACTCATATGGGC
>JAYZVT010000244.1:0-29004 GCA_036155355.1 Pseudomonadota bacterium | reverse complement strand
GTTCTGGCTCCAGGCTATCACGTCCATCTCCAGCGCCCGGCCGAGGCGGGCGACACGCTCACCAAGCTTGCCAAGTCCGACGATACCCAGCGTCTTGCCGTTTAGTCCCTCGCCAACCACGGTCTGCCACTTGCCCTTGTGCATGGCGTGGTTCTCCAGCGAGATCTTCTTGAACAGGTCGAGGATCAGCGCCATGGCATGCTCGGCGGCCGGGTAGGGCAGCATGCTCGTGCCGCAGACGTCGATCCCGCCTGCTCGCGCCGCTTCCATGTCGATGGCGAGATTGCGCATGCCCGTGGTCACGAGCAATTTCAGCTTTGGCAGCCTGGACAACAGGGAGGCGGGAAAAGGCGTCCGCTCCCGCATTGCAACAATTATTTCGTATGGGGCCAGTGTCTTGGCTATCTTGTCCTCCGAGAAGCCCAGATGCTTGTCGAAGACGCGGCAATTGACCTTGTCGGCGAGCGTCGTCCAGTCCGCTGAGTCCAGCGCCGCGTTCTGATAATCGTCAAGAATGGCGAGTTTCATGCGGGAAGGCTCCAGATCCACGGCGGCGGACAGAGGAAACTGGAACGCCCGTATTCCCGCGTCAACCGTGCCTCCCAGGACCCGATTGGAGCGTCAGGCCATGTGATTGTCACAAACAATTGCCAGAAAAATGGCTACCGGGCTTGATTTCTCGGTTATCGTGGCGATCTAATAAAATTGTGGAATTCCGTTCAGCATACGTCCATCACGCCTCTTGGGAGAAACGCATGAATATTCTGGTACGGTCCGCCATTCTGGTGGGAGCGGTGGCTTTCGGCGCTTTGGCGGCAGTCGCGGCCGACGATCCGATCAAGGCGCGCAAGGAGTTGATGAAGCAGGTTGGTGCATCGACCAAGGCCGCTTCCGAAATGGTTTCGGGTAAGGTCGATTTCGACCAGGCCAAGGCGGCGGAGGCGATGAAGACCATCGCTGCGGTTCCCGACCAGTATGTCAAGCTGTTCCCCGACACGTCCAAGACCGGTGGCGAAACCGAAGCATCGCCCAAGATCTGGGAAGACATGGCGGGCTTCGTGGCTGCGGCTGAGAAGTTGAAGGTTGCCGCGGCCCAGGGCGAAGAAGCGGCAAAGCAGGGTATTGGCGCCTACAAGGCTGCGTTCGGCGAGCTTGTGAAGAACTGCAAGAGCTGCCACGAAGCCTATCGCGTGAAGAAGTAGTCGCAAGCATGTTGCGTCCGCGCGATCCGGGGTCGCGCGGCACGAGATTTGTTTATGGAGGGCAGCATGCGACGCCTTGTGTGGGCGGTCGTCATCCTCGGAATCCTGGGCGCAGTCGTCTTCTATGTCCTGACGGCGCCCAGGACCATTGCCGCGACGGCGCTTCCCAGTCACACGCCTGACGTCAAGAACGGCGAATACATGTTCTATGCGGGCGGTTGCGCCTCGTGCCATGCCGCTCCGGCCTCGTCCAAGTGTGATGATCCGAAATATGGCGATCCGAAGCTGCTTGCCGGTGGCCGCTGCCTGAAAACGCCGTTCGGCACTTTCTACGCACCCAATATCTCGTCCGACAGGACGCATGGCATCGGCGGCTGGACGCCGCTGGAATTTGTCAACGCCATGGCGCGCGGTGTCTCGCCGGATGGCAGTCACTACTACCCCGCGTTTCCCTACACGTCCTATCAGCGCATGAAGCCGACGGACCTGCTGGACCTCAAGGCATTCTTGGACACTCTGCCGGCCTCGGACGTTGAGGCTCCGGCACATGACCTCGCGCTACCGTTCCGCCTGCGGCGCGGACTCGGCCTGTGGAAGTTGTTGTTCCTCGATGGGCAAGCCTATCAGCCGATTGCAAGCGCCAGCGACAAGATCAATCGCGGCGGCTATCTCGTTGAAGGTCCCGGCCATTGCGGCGAATGCCATTCGCCCCGGAATATTTTCGGCGGCATTATCACTGCCGCGAAGCTGTCTGGTGGGCCTTCTCCTGAAGGCGTTGGCTACATCCCCAATATCACGCCCGACAAGACCGGCATTGGCGCCTGGAGCGAGGACGAGATCGCCTATTCGCTTGAGAGCGGCCTGACGCCGTCATTCGACGCCTTTGGCGGGCCAATGGCCGCCGTGCAAACCAACACCGCAAAGCTTACCGCGGAGGATCGTGCGGCCATCGCTGCCTATCTCAAGTCGATACCCGCCATCGCCAGCAGCCGCCCTTCCAAGGAAACCGGAAAATGAGCAGGACAAGGACCGGGTGCGCCTGGCTCGCGGCCTTCGCTGCCGCCTTGCTCTGCATTGAAGGTCCCACCAGCCTGCAAGCGCGCGAACCCGCTATCTTCGGCCTCGTCGTCGGCATCGACGACTATATCGGCGAACGCAACGACCTGGAGGGAGCAGTCCACGACGCGGAGGATATTGCCAAAGCGCTGAAGACCGCAGGCGCGGTCCAGATCCGCAAGTTCCTCAATCATGAGGCTACCAAGGCGAATATCGAGAACGCTTATCACGAATTGCTCGGTGTTGCGCAGGATGGCGACACGATCTTCTTCAGCTTTGCCGGTCATGGCAGCCAGGAGCCCGAGCCGCCCGGCCGTCACGACGAGGCCGATGGGAAGAACGAGAATTTCCTGCTCGCCGGATATGCCACGCAGGGCAAGGGTACGCGGGAGCGTATCATCGACGATGAAATTGCCGAGTGGCTGCAGAAGGCGGACAAGAAGAATGTCCGTGTCGTCTTTGCTGCCGATTCCTGCCATTCCGGCACCATGAACCGTAGCGCCCGCGCCGAGACGGTTCGCTTCCGCAACGGCAAATTCGGCGAGATAACTGATGACCTGCTGAAATTTCCTCCGCCCGAGGCAGGCAAGTTGAAGGAAGACGATTTCCAGAACATCACTTTCGTCGGCGCCACGTCGGAAGACCAGCTCACGCCCGAAGTCACCATCGACGGGCAGAAGCGCGGCGCATTGAGCTGGGCGCTGGCGCGCGCGCTCGAGGGTCGCGCCGATCGAGACGGCGATGGCGTGGTGACGCAGGTCGAGCTTCTGGGCTTCGTCGTGCCGGCCGTTCACGCCCAGGTGGAAAGCCAGCAGACGCCCCAGGTCGCGCCACTACGCGCGCGCTCATTCGGACTGTTCAATGTCCGCAGCGCAAAGCCGGAAAAGCCCGATAACACCTCCGAACCGCTGCGCATCGCCATCGACGGCGGCACCGCCGGACCGCTCGGAGATGTCCCCTTCGTGGAGGTGGTAGCGGACAAGTCGAAGGCGGATCTCATCTGGTATGCGGCATCCGGCACAATCGAGCACAAGGTGGGCGGCGTCGTGGCGCTCGGCGTCAATGCCGGCAATGTTGTGCCCGTGGCCACCAAGTGGGCCGCGCTCAAGCTGCTCAAGCACAGGGCCGCGTCCGACGCGGTGGACGTTTCGCTGCCCAGCGGCAACAAGCGATACAACATCGGCGAGACTGTGGATGTGAAGATCGCCGGTGCGGCCTATCCGCATCTGACCATGTTCAACATGCCGCCGGACGGCCGCGTGGAATTCTTCATTCCCGATCCAAAGAGAAAGGGTGAGGCGGAGAAAGACTGGCGCGGCGGTGCCTTCGTGGAGAGCTTCAAGGTCGCGAACCCGCCCTATGGTGCGGAACACCTCGTCGCCATCTTTTCCAAGACCATCCTGAGCGACCTTCACGCGGTGCTTGCCGCCATGAAGACGGCAAAGGACACGGGACCGCTGCGCACGGTGCTCGAAGCCGTACTCGCGTCGGGAGACGTGCAGGTGGGCGTGCTCGACATCTATACCGGGTCGGGAGGCTGACATGCGCCTGCTCGCCCTCATACCCGTCGCAGGTCTCGCCATTCATCTCGCCTCTCCAGCCGCATGCGCCGCCGCCGACAGGGCGCTGCTTGTTGGCGTGGATGCATACGCCGACGAGAAGCTGCGCCTAGAAATGCCTTCGGCAATCAACGACGTCGAGGCGATCAAGGCGTTGCTCACGTCCAAACTCGGCTTTGCCGCCGGTGACATAAAGGTGCTGAAGGACGCCGAGGCGACCAAGGCGGCAGTGCTGGCCAACGTAGCGGACTGGCTTGGCAAGGGAACCAAGCCCGGCGAGCGTGCCTACTTCTATTATGCGGGCATGGGTTACTTCCAGAAGGATACCAATGGCGACGAGACCGACGGCCTCGACGAGGCGTTGGCCTTGTTCGATTCAAAGGTGGAAGGCTCGGGGCCGAAGCCGGAGATTTCCGGCCTGCTGAGTGATGACGAGTTCTCCGAGGCACTCAAAGTGCTCGAGGGTCGCAACGTCACTGTCGTAATAGATTCAGGACATTCAGGCGCGGTCACGCGCGATGCCAAGTCCGGCGGCAAGATCGTCGTCGCCGCGCGCACGCCGCAGATAGCTACCGCGACGCGTTCAATCGTGGTCGAGGCTGCCGCCGCGGCCCAGAAGGCGGAAGAGGGCGGTTTCGTCGAGACGACTCTGGCCAGCGGCAGCCTGTCGGTATGGTCGGCTGTCGCCGGCAGCCAGGTTGCGCTTGTGGATGCCGCGGGTGGCAAGGCTCATGGCGTCTTCACCAAACTCTATGTCGAAGCCCTCGGCGAGGCCAAAGCCGACAAGAACGGCAATGGCGTCATCTCCAATGCCGAGCTTCTGAGCTACGTCAGCACCGGCTCCGCCGCATATTGCAGGTCCCATGCGGACCGCTGCGAGATGGGTTTGACGCCGAAGCTGGACCCTGCCGGCGCACATGCGGCGTCTGCTCTTGGCAAGGAGAAGGCCGCCATCGCGCCGGATGCGCCGCCGGCGAAGCTTGATATCGGACAGGTGACAGACTTCCTCGCCAAGGGCAATGTGCATGGCGTAGTTGTCGAACTTCACCCTCCGTCACCGGTGCATGTCGGCACGCGAGATATCCGCTTCCGGGTGACAAGCCCGCATGAGGGTTATCTGATCCTGCTCGACCTGTCCGACGACGGAAAGCTCGTCCAGCTCTACCCCAACCAGTTCTCGCGTAAATACGAGACCGCGAATACCGGCCGTCTGCTCGCCGGCTCGCCATTATCGGTGCCGGACGACTATTATGGCCTCAAGTTCAACGCCACGGCCCCCAGTTCGGGCTATATCGTCGCCATCGTCACTCGCGACCAGGTGGACTTCGGCAAGGAAGTGAAGACGCGCTCCATCGAGGTAATACCCCGCCAGGAAGCGGTCGAATCGTTTCTGCCCAAGCTGGCCGCCGCGCTCGGGACACCATTGCATGCCAATGATGCCGCCAAGAACACGGAATTCGCCAGTTGGTCGGTTGCGACACTGCGCTATGAAATCGTTAAATAGCGGGATTATCTGAGGAGCCTGCCATTTCCAGACACCGGACCGGAACAAGATGAACGTGAGCGGAGCAGGGCCGTTCATGCGCCATTCAGCCGGCGGGCACTAGGGCTGTGCGAGAACGCCAACTCCACGCCAGCGGAGGTTAAAATGAGATCGCGCATAGGACTGACATCGATATCCGTACTCGCCCTCGCCGTCGCAGGCGTCGTGGGCGTTATCGGCGCATATGCCGCCGAAGGCAAACAACCGGCCGACAGGGCGGCGGAAGCCATCCAGACGGTCCAGGGCACGGCTCCCGAAGCGGGAGCAAAGCCCGAGGAGGCCAAGCCGGCCGAAGCTGCGCCCGCACAGGCGCAGGCTCCCGAGCCTGCTCCGGCCCAGGTGCAGGCGCCCGCTCCAGAGCCAGCGCCAGCACAGGTCCAGGCACCGGCTCCCGCGCCGGCCCCTGAGCCTGTCCAGGCCCAGGCGCCTGAACCGGCACCGGCTCCCGCTCCAGCTCCCGCGCCCGTTCAGGCCGCGGCCATCGCGGAGCCCACGGATCCGGTCGCACTGAAGGCATTCAAGGCGCTCGACAAGCATTGCGCCCGCTGCCATCAGATCGGCCGTCTCGAGCGCGAAAAGCCGGCCAAGAATTTCGGCAACGTCCTGCAACTCGACGAGGTCGCCAAGGATGCGAACCTCGTGGTCGCGGGGTTGCCGGAGGGCTCGCGCCTCTTCAAGACATTGCTCGACGGCACCATGCCGTATGACGTCCGCCAGGAATTCTCCGGCGGAGATGAGCCGACGGTCGAAGAGGTTAAGGCCATTTCGGACTGGATCGTTTCGCTTGCGCCGCCCAAGTGCGACCGCAAGCCGATCGCCAGCGCCGACATCGTCGAGTCGATCGCGGCCGACCTGAATGCCCAACAAGACCATCGCCGCAAGGGCATGCGCTACATCACGCTCTCTCACTTCTACAACGTTTGCGAGAAGGAGGAGAACCTGGTGCGTCTGCGTCAGGGCGTGGTGAAGCTGCTGAACAGTCTCAGCCGCCAGTCGGACGTCCTAAAGATGCGGACGATCGACAAGGACAATACCATCATTGCCTTCAATCTGGACGACCTGAAGTGGGAGGCCAAGGACTGGGACACGATCATCAAGTCCTACCCCTATGCCAACCGTCCCGATACGACGACCTATGACACGGTCAAGCAGATCACCGACACGCCCATATCCTGGATCCGTGGCGACTGGTTTGCCTTCACCGCGTCGCGGCCGCCGCTCTATTACGATCTCCTGAAGCTCCCGGACAACTTCCAGCAGCTTCAGAAGGACTTTGGCGTCGACGTGACCGAGAACATCGAGAAGTTCCGCGCCGCCCGTGCGGGCTTCCAGAAGTCGGGCGTGTCCAAGCATAACCGTCTGATCGAGCGTCACTCGATCAACACCGGCTATTTCTGGACCTCCTACGACTTCAAGGGTGACAGGCCCGAGCAGAGCCTGTTCGTGCGCCCGCTCGGTCCCAAGGGCCCGAACGCCTTCAAGGAAGACGGTGGCGAGACCATTTTCAGCCTGCCTAACGGTTTCCAGGGCTATTACCTGAACACCGCTGACGGCAAGCGCCTGGAGAAGGGTCCGACCGAGATCGTCCTCGATGACAGTCAGCTCGACCGTGCCGTCACCAACGGCATCTCCTGCTTCGGCTGCCACAACCAGGGCATCCGGCGTGCGACGGACGAAATCCGCAAGCATGTGTTTACGGACCGTACCTTCGATCGCGACACCCGTGAAAAGGTGAAGGCGCTGTATCCCGAAGTCGCGGAGATGAACAAGCTCCTCGACGACGACTACAACCGCTTCCGCACGGCCATGCTGCGTGCTGGTCTCGATCCGGACCTCGACTCCCAGCAGTCGGGCGTGGAGAGCATCAACTTCCTCTCCAAGCAGTATGAGAAGGCGCTTGACCTGCGCGTTGCGGCGGCCGAGTACGGCATCTCCAGCGAGCAGCTTGCCGAGGGTCTCGCGGCCGATGGCGGCGAGTCCTTCCGGACCAAGCGTCGTCTCGAGCAGGGTGTGCTGCCGCGCGAGCAGTTCGAGGCGCGCTTCGCCGAGGTCATCGAGAAGGTCTCTGACGACCTTCGCGTGGACACCGGCGGCGATGCCGCGAAGGCTGACGTGGCCAAGGTGGGCGACGACAAGCCCAAGGGCAAGCAGGCCGAGTTCGACCTGGCTCTGCTCTCCGACAAGTCCGTGTACGACGTCGGGGAACTGCTCCAGCTCAGCATTACGTCGAAGGAGAACTGCAACCTGACGCTCATCAACGTTGATGGCAAGGGCGTCGGCACCGTCATCTTCCCCAACAAGTTCCAGCAGGACAATCTCATCGCTGCTGGCAAGGAGGTGAAGTTGCCAGGTGCCAAGGCACCCTTCCAGCTGCGCCTGAAGGACAAGGGCAAGGAGACGGTGATCGCCGTGTGCAATGCCGACAGCAAGCTCGTTGACGGCATCAAGCACGACTTCAAGACCCGCGCTTTCACTGACGTCGGCCAGTATCGCGAGTTCCTCACCCGTCAGATCGTGGTCGAGGGCAAGGAGAAGGTCGCCGAAGGCAAGGCCGCGATCAAGGACGGCAAGGCGGCGCCGAAGCCGACGGTCCTGTCGCGGACAGCCATCACGGTCGAGGTGAAATGAGTGCCTCGACGCCAACGACAAAGGGGAGGGCGCTCCGCGCCCTCCCCATCATTCTTGCAGGAGCCGTCCTTATTCCAGGGGCGGCTCTTGCCGATTGTACGGTCCTGGACAAGGACCTGCGCGAGGCCATAGGCGCCGCCGATTTGGCCCGGTTCCCCGATCTGCATTCCCGGATGCTGGCCGATACCAGCTGCGACGGACAGTATCGCGCCCGCGTCGGACGCGTGCTCGCGCTTGCCAGCCTGAAGAAGATGCAGGCCGATGCAGGTGGCGGCGGTACGATTGCGCTCGATCAATTGAAACAGGCGGCGTCCTACGGCCAACCCTGGCAGGTGATGGTTGCGCTGGGCGATGCCCAATATGGGGCCAAGCAGTATGGCGAGGCGGTCAGGGCCTACGAATCCGCGCTCGATGACATGCGTGATACGGCGCTCAACCCCAAGCCGCCGGCGAAGGAGGATGAGGAGCGTGTGGCCAAGCTCGCCTACCAGGCCCGCGCGCTGGCCCCGGTCTACGTCGCTACCCGCCGATTCCGCGGCAAGGTCAGCGGCGCCGGCTCGCCGAACTTCCGCAATTTCACCGCCGAGTCGGTGCCGGTCCCTGTGCGGTTCGAATATGACGCCGCCGTACTGACTCCCGATGGCGAGAAGGCGGTCGCGGACATCCTCGCCTATCTGGGCGATCACTCAGTCGCACATGTGAAGCTGATCGGTCATACCGACCCGCGCGGGAACGACGGCTATAATCTCGGCCTGTCCCTGGCGCGCGCGGAAGCGGTGAAGGGCTATCTGCTTGCCAACGGGTACAAGGGCAACATCGAGGTCGTCGGCCTGGGCGAACGTGCGCCCTTCGTGCCCGATGATCCGGCGAAATATTCCGAGGAAGAGCGCTACGCCTTCGACCGGCGCGTCGAGTACCAGTTGGTGAAATGACAGACAGCGTGGTGAAATTAACGGCGTTTGAGAACGAACGGTTCCTCTCGCGCTGCATGACGGGTAGGATTGCGGACTCCGGAGGCTAGCGTCCGGTCCAGCAGTTGGTAACGGGTCCAGCAGGAAGGCCCGAAAGTTGCGTCGGGGAGTGAAAGATGCGTGTGGGAATGAGGTCCGCACTTTGTGGGTTTGTAGCCGTCCTCGCTGCCCAACTGACACTTGCGGCCTTGCCCGCCAAAGCTGAACCACGGTTCTCGCCGCAGCGCCTGCAACTGGCGCAGCAATATTACTATTCGCCTTTCTTCAGTCCCTATCAGCAGCCCGAGCCGCAGGTCAGACGCTTCAGGCGTCCCCCGGTCGCCGCGCCGGCGCCCCAGCCTCTTTGCGAGGCGCCGATGGTCTACTCGCACGGATTGAAGAAGTGCATCTGCGTGGCCGAGGGCCACGGTCTTGTCGATGACAAGTGCGTGCAGTTGGCGCAAGCCTGCGACGAGACCAAGCGCTGGTCGCCGGCCGAGCAGAAGTGCGTCTGCCGGGCCGGGCATGTACCCCAGGGCGATCAGTGCATCCATCCCCAGTTGCACGCCGGAATAGACCGCAAGCCCGGCGAAGAGCCGCTGCTGACCTCCGACATGGCGCTGATCCAGCGCTGCATGATCGAGGCCGGCTATCTCAAGGGAGAGCCGGCCGCGACCCCGACATCGGCCTTCTGGACCGCCTTCTGGTTTTTCAAGAAGGACTACAATGTGGCCGCTTCGACCAAGGGCGCGCTCGAGCTGAAGACACAGCTGCGTCTCTTCGATCTCTGCCCGGAGACCCAGCGGGAGCTGGGTACCTACGTCGCCTCCGCCCGCCCGGCTGATCCTGTGACTGGCGAGGGTTCGACCCCGGCCCAGCCCCGCCTGTTTGCCGCCGCCGAAGCGCAGTGCTTGCCGCCCGACCTCATGGAATTGGTCACCGGCGCCTATGGGGCGCGCCCGCAACTCAAGGCCTGCCATGACAACTGCCTGCCGGTGCCGCGTGAGCTGGGGCCGAAGGAGATCGCTTCATATGAAGCCAATCGCGTCGTCGAGTGGTGCAAGTCCTGCCTGCAGATAAACTCGCATCTTCCCCTCGACGACATTTTGCTCATTGAACGCGAGACCAACGTGTCCTTGTGCTCGCGTCCGCCCACCCAGCTGCCGCGGTGGTCGCAGCCAGGCGCCGCCGGTCGCGCTGCCTTCACCCGGGTGCGGGAACTCTACCGGCCCTTCTCCAATGGACTGGGGCACGAAAAGGACTTCGCAGTCGTTATAGGCAACAAGTCCTATCGCGGCGGCATCGAGGTCAACGGCAGCGCACACAACAATGCGGGCGCCTTTTACGCACTGCTCACCGAGCATCTGGGAATAAAGGCCGAGAACGTCATCGATCTGCGGGACGCTTCGCTCGACGATTTCAGGCGAGTGTTTGGCGATGGCGGTGCTGGTGAGCTGGCCGCCGCGTTGAAGCGGCGTGGCGCGGAGAGACTGTTCATCTATTTCGCCGGTCACGGCGCGACCCTGCCGGACCAGTCGGAGCGTTTTCTCCTGCCAGTGGACACGCTTCCCCATCGGGCGGCGCAGACCGGCTATCCCCTGTCCACGCTTTATGACCGCGTCGCCGCGCTCGGTATGAAGTCTTCGCTCGTCCTGCTTGAGGCCGAGTTCGGGCGCGACATCAGCGATATCGTCTATCCGCCCAATCTTCCCGCGATGCGGACATCAGTACTTCCGCGCAGTCCTTCGCCGGGCCTGACCGTTATGGCCGCCGCGTCGGGCGATCAGCGCACGATCGACGACCCGCGATACGGTATCGGCCTGTTCACCCGCTACCTCATTGAGGGCCTTGCCGGCCGCGCCGACCTGGCCCCGATCGGCAACGCCGACAACGCCGTCGATGCGGTAGAGCTCTATGCCTACACGGCGCATATGGTGCGACTTGCCGCGCGCAAGTCCTTCGGGCTGTTGCAGCAGCCGGTGACGCAGAATGGCGGCAATCCGCAGCTCAGCCGCAAGCAGGCGCAGGGCAACTGAAGGCAGTTCCCGTCAGGCGGCTCCCGCGCCGTAATAGAGCATCACCACATGTTCCGCTTCCGCAAAGAACAGCCAGCGCTCCACGACTACGCCCGCGGCGGCCGACGCCACTGCGATTGAGTTGAGCCATGGCGCGCCGCCCGCCTGCTCCGCGATCGCGAGTAGCACGGCGGGCAGAATAAATCCCAGCAGGGCCGCGATCAGACGCAGCCTTGCCGCGTGCTTGCGGCCGACACGGTAGCCCATCTCCCGCATGACGAAGTTGGGTTCCGTATGCGGCGGGTCAAGCGGCTGCACCTTGCCGAAGCGCCCGAGGCCCGTGGCGCGTCCGACGGTGTAGCTCTTGTTGGCGCTGTCGATGCTGGCCCAGTAGGCGAGTTTGAGCGCGAGCGCGATGGCAAGTGCCGCAACAGCGGTCCACGTCGCTTGTCTCGACGGCTGGCCGGTCATAGTCAGCAATGTGTCTAAAAGTACTGCACCTGTCGCCAGCGCCAGCACCACATAGTTGAGTGCGACGAGGGGATGGTGCCACTGGCGGATCGTCTTGAGCGACGCATAGATCATGCCCGTGCAATAGACGGTCATGCCCGCGCACAGGATCGCCGCCCAGCCCGCCCAGGCCAATGCGCCCGAAACCTCTCCAAGCAGGACCCAGCCAAGTGCGGCGATGCCGGCGGGTGCGAAAGTCAGAACCGCCATCACGCCCTCGCGCGACAGCCACGAGCTGCGCCACTGCGAGAAGGCCCGCCACGCCCGCTCGGGGCGTCCCAGATGTGCGGTCGAGGACAGCAGCCCCGCCACGATCAGCACAAAGGCGAGGCCGAACCCGGTCAGCCCGAGCCAGACGTCCGGCGAGACCAGCCCAAGCAGCGCAAACAGGAGGAGCAGCGACAGCAGTCCGTAGCCCGCGCCGGACGCGGTGGTGAAGAAGATGACCGAATAGGCGGGATGCATCGCCGCCCCCTTCAGCGCGACAGCAGCCGGTCGGCCCAGCCGAACAGCTTGTCGAGCCTGGAGGCGCCGCCGCCCGACTCCGGCAATGCAGTGGATGCAGCATTCGCGGCGCGCCCATCGCGCCGCTCGCGTGGCGGCAGGTACTTGTTGACCGGCTTGTATCCCATCTCCGGCAGCAGGTCGAAGCCGCCGCGCCGGCGCACCAGCTGGGAAACCTCGCTCGACGGATCGCCAAGGTCGCCGAAATGCCGCGCGCCCGTCGGACAGGCGCGCACGCAGGCGGGAACGCGGTCCTCGGGCAGCAGGTTGTCGTTGTAGATGCGATCGACGCAGAGCGTGCATTTCTTCATCACGCCGTGACCGTAGTCATATTCGCGCGCACCATAGGGGCAGGCCCATGAACACAGCTTGCAGCCGATGCAGGTGTCCGGGTTGACGAGGACGATACCGTCCTCCTCGCGCTTGTAGGAGGCTCCTGTGGGGCAGACGGTCACGCAGTCGGGCTCCTCGCAATGCAGGCAGGAGCGCGGGAAATGCACAGTGCGGCTGGCATCGCCTTCGCCGGCCTCGAAACTGTGAATGCGGTTGAGCCAGGCGCCATGCTGATCCGCGCCATAGGGGTTCTGGTCGGTGAGGGGAGCGGAATATCCGCCGGTGTTCCACTCCTTGCAGCTTGTCGCGCAGGCCTGGCAGCCGACGCAGGTATCCAGGTCGATAACCAGACCGAGCTTCTTCGCCGTCGTTTGCGGCAGCGTGGTCATGAGCCGCGTCTCCACCGGTCACGACGGAATTGCTCACCGAAGCGCAACGTGTCCGGCAGGTCGCGCTTCCACGGCGTATCGATCGGTTCGTAGAAGGGCTCCGTGCGGGCCGGGTCGGCCTCGGCCTTCTCGATGCGGACGCGCAGATCGTACCAGGCCGCCTGTCCCGTCACCGGGTCGGAATTCGAATAGCGGTATCCGCCGGGGCGCACCGGCAGCAGTTCGGAGATCAGGTGATTGAGCAGGAAGCCGCGCGTCGCCTCCGGCGCATCCTTGTCGAGCGACCATGCACCGGAGCGCTTGCCGATGGCGTTCCAGGTCCACACCGTGTCCGGATTGACCCCCTCCTGCAGTTTCACCTGCGCCTTCACGCGGCCCTTGTAGCCGATGATCCACACCCAGTCGTCGTCGGCGATGTCCATCTCCCGCGCCCGCGCGGCGTTGATATACAGCCGGTTGGCGCCGTGGATCTGACGCAGCCAGGCGTTTTGCGAGCCCCAGGAGTGATACATGGCCATCGGCCGCTGCGTTACGGCGGCGAAGGGGTAGTCGCCGTCGTCGAGCAGCGACCCCTCGAAGGGTGCGTACCAGAAGGGAAGGGGATCGAAAAACGTGGCGATGCGCCGGCGATGATGCTTCGGCGGCACGACTGGACCGTGTCCTTCGGCGGCCAGGTGGAAATGCTGCATCGGCTCGCTGTAGAGCTGGAAGACGATCGGTGTCGCCGTGCCGCGATAACCCATCTGCAGTGCCCAGTCGAGATACTCCCGGTTGGCGTGCTTGTAGTAGTGCATCGACGGCTTCAGCTTGTGGAAGTGGAAGCAGCCGTTTTCAATGTAGCGCTGAAGCTGCTTTGTATATGGCGCGCCCACTCCGTAGGCTTCGCCCTTCTGTCCCCGCCAGCCCGCCAGCGGACCGATGCCCGGCTTGCGCTCATGGTTGACGATGTAATCGGGATAGCCGCCGGGATATTTCGGCTTGCCCTTGTCGGTGACGAATCCCGGCAGCTTCAACCGCGCGCCAAGGTCGATGAGCACCTCCTGGAAGGCGCGCACGTCGCGGTCGGGTTTGATAACGGGCTGGCGGATCGAGTCCGCCGGCCCGTCCGCTTCCGATACCGGCCGGTCGAGCAGGGAGATGCAGTCCCACCGCTCCAGATAGGTGGTGTCCGGCAGGATCAGGTCGGCATAGGCGACCATCTCGGAATAGTAGGCGTCGGAATAGATGATCTTCGGAATCTTGTAGTCGCCGGTCTTCTCGTCCCGCGCCGTCAGATGGCCGAGCACCTCCGGCACATTCATGGTCGAGTTCCAGCTCATGTTGGCCATGTAGAGGAACAGCACGTCGATGGGGTATGGGTCCCGGTTGCCGGCGTTGGTGATGACCATGTGCATCAGCCCGTGCGCGGCGAGCGGCGCATCCCAGCTGAACGCCTTGTCGATGCGTCCCGGCGTGCCGTTCTCGTCCACCAACAGGTCGTCCGGTCCGAGAGGGAAGCCCAGATGCGGGCCGCCCAGCGGCTCGGAAGGCGCGACGTCGCGCGGCTTGCCCGAAGGCTTGAGCCAAGGCGGCGTCTGCTTGGGATAGGGCGGCTTGTAGCGGAAGCCGCCCGGGCAATCGATGCTGCCAAGCAGTATCTGCAACACATGGATCAGCCGGCAGGTATGGAATCCGTTGGAATGAGCCGAGATGCCGCGCATGGCATGCATGGAGATCGGCCTGCCGATCATCTTGTCATGTTTGCGCCCCGCCCAGTCGGTCCAGGGAACGTCCAGGACCACCTCCTGCTCGAATGCCGCCTCGGCCAATTCCGCTGCGATCCGACGGATGGTGTCCGCCGGGACGCCGGTTTCCTTTTCAACTCTTTCGGGCGCGTAACGGACGTCCAGGAATCGCCTGGCCAGCAGCTGGAATGCCGGCACGGCCTTGCGGCCGTCCTTCAGCTTGAAGTCACCGATCATCGCCGGCGCGATGTCGGGCAGCATGGCGTTGGTGAGTTTCCCGGTCTTCTTGTCGAAGGCGAGCGGGTTGCCCTTCCTGTCGCGCGCGAACAGTCCGTGATCGGCGCTGCCCTTGTCGTCAATCACCAGCCAGGGCGCGTTGGTGTAGCGCACTAGGTATTCAGCATCGACCCTGTCTGCTTTCAGCATTTCACGGATCAGAGAGGCGACGAACAGCCCGTCGGTACCCGGCTTGATTCCCACCCATTCGTCGGCAATGGCCGAATATCCTGTCCGCACCGGGTTGATCGAAACAAACTTGGCGCCACGAGCCTTGAGCTTGCCGATCCCCATCTTGATCGGATTGGAGGCGTGGTCCTCAGCCACGCCGAACAGCATGAAGTATCGCGTATGCGCCCAGTCAGGCTCGCCGAATTCCCAGAAGGAGCCGCCGAAGGTGTAGAGACCCGCCGCGGCCATGTTCACCGAGCAGAAGCCGCCGTGCGCGGCGTAGTTGGGCGTCCCGAACTGGATCGCCCACCATCCGGTCAACGACTGCGACTGGTCGCGCCCGGTGAAGAAGGCGAGTTTCTTGGGATCGGAGTCGCGCACGTCGCCAAGCCACTGCGTGGCAAGGCCGAGCGCCTCATCCCAGGAGATTTCCTTGAACTCGCCCTTGCCCCGCTCGCCCACGCGCAGCAGCGGCGCCCGCAGCCGCGCCGGGGAATATTGCTGCATAATGCCGGCCGAGCCCTTTCCGCAGAGCACGCCCCGGTTCACCGGATGGTCGCGGTTGCCTTCGATGTAGCGGACCTGGCCGTCCTTCAGATACACCTTGATGCCGCAGCGGCAGGCGCACATGTAGCAGGTCGAAGTCTTGATCTCGTCGGCGACCGGCGCGGAAATTTCGACCTTCGGCTTCATGTCCGACCTGCCACATGGCGGGCGCAACCACGAAGGGCTACGCCAAAGAATTCCATTTTACGAGATTTTTTGTCTCATTAATGCAGCCCCGCCGCAACCCGATGCGACCGCGCGACGCGGCCTTCAATCACCCCAGGCAACTGCTGCGCCCTGTGCATGCTGTCGCGGACAGTCCGGCTGGTATAGGATTCCAGTCGCTCACGCCATGAGACAAGAGCCCGCGTTTGCCTCAGTCCTGAACTGAGCCAGGACGCACCCACCGCATTCAGGCGGGCCGTCCGCGCCTCGCCGCAGCCGTCACAGCAGGGGAAAGCCGATGCAAAAGCGCACTTTGGGCCGAACGGGAGTCATGGTCTCGCCGATCTGTCTCGGGACCATGATGTTCGGCGGCCAGACCAACCAGAAGGACTCAGCTCGCATCATTTCCCACGCGTTCGACAATGGGGTGAATTTCATCGACACCGCTGACGTCTATTGCAAGGGCGATTCAGAAGTGATCGTCGGCAAGGCAATAAGGAAGAACCGCGATCAGTGGGTTCTGGCGAGCAAGGTCGGCCTGGGCATGAACATGATGCCCGACGGCGGCGGCCTCTCGCGCCACTATGTGATGAACGCCCTCGAGGCCAGTCTCAAGCGGCTCGGCACGGACGTCATCGACATCTACTACGTTCACAGGCACGACCCGCGCACAGAGATGGAAGAGACGGTTCGCGCCTTCGGTGACATGATTGCGGCCGGAAAGATCCGCTACTGGGCCCTGTCGAATGTCCGCGCCTGGCATATTGCCCATTATATGGGCCTGTGCCGCGCCTTGAATGTGCCGCAGCCGATCGCGCTGCAGCCCTACTACAATCTGCTCAATCGCATGCCGGAAGTTGAGCACATCCCCGCCGCGCATCATTTCGGCATGGGCGTGGTGCCCTACAGCCCGATCGCACGCGGGCTGCTTACGGGCAAATATGCGAAGGGAGCAAAGCCGCCTGCCGGCAGCCGTGCGGCGCGCAAGGACCCGCGCTTCATGTCCACCGAGTGGCGCGACGAATCGCTCGCGGTGGTGGAGAAGCTCTCCGCCCATGTGGCCGGGCAGCGCCGAAGCCTCGTCCATTTCGCTGTCGCCTGGCTGCTGAACAACGCCGCCATCAGCTCGGTCATCGCCGGCCCCCGCACCATGGAGCAGTGGAAGGCTTATCTTGGCGCCGAAGCCTATCCTTGGTCGGCCGCCGACGAGAAGCTGGTGGACAGCCTGGTGACGCCGGGCCAGCCCTCCACGCCCGGCTATTTCGATCCCAAGGAGCCGGCGGAAGGGCGCTTCCCCGTGCCTCCCGCAGGTGGTGGAGCGGTCTAGTCCGGCTTCAGGCCGCTGGTGCCCTTCAGGCTCTCCACGAACAGGGCAATGTTCTCCACGTCCTGCGTGGTGATTTCGACCGGCGCGGCATTGGTCGGCAGATGCGGCATCGGGCGGTTGTCCAGCCCTTTGACGGTCAGGAAGGCCGGGTGTGGCCGCCTCGTGTAGAAGGTCAAGAATCGCTCCTTGTAGTCGGGCCGCCGGTCCACCAACAGCTGGAAGGACGGGGTGGAGGATATGCCACCGTTGGGATTGAACTTGCCGACCACGTGGCAGCGGGTGCAATGGGCCTCGGCCATCGCCTGACCCTTTGCGGCGTCCGCGGCCCGGGCGAAATCGGGCGCAATTGCCGCCGCTGCGGCCGCGATCAGGAGCATCCCAAGTCTCATTGCCACCTCCCGCGGGCAACTATAGGCGCAAGGGTCAGGGGAGCAACCGGGGGCTTTTTACCCTGCCGGGCATGATTCCTTCTTGCATGGCGAAAATTCCGCTTTACATAGGTGGTCATTGACCGTATCGAGCGGTCCCTTTTGCCTTGGAGGTCCCATGAGATGGAGACATTCGAGTCTGCTGCCGACCTGATCCGCGTCCGCCGTCCCGAACGTCCCGTCCTGTGTATGCGACCCCACGCCGCCAGACGCGCGGCCCGCTGGTTCCTCGACCGTTTTCCCGGCATCGTTGCCTACGCTGTCAAGGCGAATGACTCGGCCGTCCTGACCGGTGCGCTGGTCGAGGAAGGCATCCGCCATTTCGACGTCGCTTCGCTCGCCGAAGCCGAGCGCATGGCCGCCGTCCCCGGCGCCACGCTCTATTTCATGAATCCGATCAAGTCGCGCGAGACCATCCGGCGCGCCTATTTCAATCTGGGCATCCGCCATTTCTCCCTCGACAGCCAGGATGAGCTGGACAAGATCCTGCAGGTGACGGGCAACGCCCCCGATTTGGCGCTGTATGTGCGCCTGGCCTGCTCCAACAAGCACAGCCTCATCCCACTGGAGGGCAAGTTTGGCGTCGCCGAGGCAGATGCCCCGGCGCTGCTGGTGCGCGCCCGCCGTGCCGCTCAGACGCTCGGCATCACCTTCCATGTCGGTTCCCAGTCGGTGAAGCCGGAAAGCTACGCCACCGCGCTGATGCAGACCGACGAGCTGATCCGCAAGGCCGGCGTCATCGTCGATGTCATCGACGTGGGTGGCGGATTTCCCAGCCGCTATGTCAGCTCCGAGCCGCCGCAGCTCTCTGCCTTCATGTCCGAGATCGCCGCCCAGCGCGACAAGCTGACGGTCGGCGACCGTTGCCAGCTCATGTGCGAGCCGGGCCGAGCTCTCGTCGCGGAGGCAGAGTCCGTGCTGGTGCGCGTGGACTCCCGCCGCGGCAACTATCTCTACATCAACGATGGCGCCTTCGGCACACTGTTCGACGCGGCCGTTTCCGGATTCACATTCCCGGCGCGGCTGGTACGTGCGGAGCCGGGCGGGGTGGGACCGCTCGCGCCCTTCGGTCTCTACGGGCCCACCTGCGACGCCATGGACACCATGCCTGGCCCTTTCATGCTGCCGGACTGCGTGCGCGAGGGTGACTACATCGAGATTCACCAGATCGGCGCCTACGGACGCGTGTTCGCCAACCGCTTCAACGGTTTCGGCGAGCATATCGAGGCCATCCTGACCGACGAGCCCATGGTGACGATGTATCCGGACGCCAGCCGTGTCGCGGCGCGCACGCGCGCCTCGCGTGCCGGTTCGATGCGCAGGGCCAGGCGCTGAGGCACAACGGCGGCGCTCCATGTCCTCGCTGAAGCTGCGGCCGCCGAAACGGGCCTTCCTCGGCGCGGACTCTGGCGCCTGCCGACCAAGGGACGCGCGCGCTGTCATCATTCCCTTCCCCTATGAAGCAACCGTCAGCTACGGCGGCGGCACTGCCAGAGGTCCTGAGGCAATCATCGCCGCCAGCCCCGAGCTGGAATTCTTCGACGACGAGCTTTGGCGCGAGCCCTATCGCGACTTTGGCATCGCCACGCTGGAGACACCGAAGATTCGCAGGACCGTCAAGGGAGCGCTCGGCCAGCTGGCGGGGCTTGTCGGCGCCGTCATGGAGGCTGGCAAGTTCCCGCTCGTGCTCGGCGGCGAGCACGGGCTGACCCCTGGCGCCATCCGGCCGGTGGTGGAACGCTATCCCGACCTCGCGGTGCTCCATCTCGACGCCCACGCTGACCTGCGCGACGGCTACCAGGGCGAACCCTTCAGCCATGCCGCAGCTCTGCGCCGCGTGCTCGACCACGCGGGCGTGACGCTGGTGTCGGTCGGCATCCGCAACATCTCCGCCGGCGAGGTGCCATTCTATGAGGCCAACAGGCACCGCATCTCCATTCACTGGGCGCGCGAGCGCGCCAAATGGAACATGGCCGAGATCGTCCGTCCGCTCAGGGGCAAGAAGATCTACGTCACCTTCGACGTGGACGGCTTCGACGCCAGCCTGATGCCGGCCACCGGCACGCCGGAGCCCGGCGGCTTTTTCTGGGACGAAGCCTGCGCCGTGCTGCGCGCGGCGGCGTCCGCGGGGACTGTCATTGCCGCCGACGTAGTCGAGCTTGCGCCGGTCAAGGGCCTGCACGCCTGCGACTTCGTCGCAGCCAAGTTGGTGTACAAGATCCTTTCCTACGCGCTGTCGGACCGCTCTGCGCCCTGAATCCCCGTCACTTTCCGCCTGATCGGAACCGCCCCTTAAGGGGGATTGGCCACTCCCTCGCGCGCGTGCTTCAATGAAATCCTGAACAATTTCGACGCTGTGCCCAAAAAACGGGCAAACAGCGTTTCTCGTGCCTGTGAATCGGCCTGAAGAGAGTGCTGGAGGGCGGGATTGCCGCGTCTTGCGGCATGGCATTGTTCTTGCGCGGGACCAGTCCGGGGACGGGAGCAGCCGTGGGGAGGGCATGACGGAAGCGACATTCTTCAATGAAATGGGCGGCCCCGGGGATTCCATCCGTGGTCCATATCGTGCCCTATCGGAATGGCTGTCGAAGCAGGATGCCCGTGAGCTGACGGAAAAGCGCAAGGAAGCCGAGGTCATCTTCAAACGCCTCGGCATCACCTTCGCGGTTTATGGCGATCCCCAGGCGGCCGAGCGCCTCATTCCCTTCGATATCGTGCCGCGCATCCTCACCGGCGCCGAATGGCGGTTCATTTCCCGCGGCCTCGAACAGCGCGTGCGCGCCCTCAATGCCTTTCTCTTCGATATCTACCACCGCCAGGAGATCGTTCGTGCTGGACGCATCCCGGCTGAGCTGTGCGTACGCAACTCGGCATATCTGCCCGATATGATCGGGTTCGCGCCTGCGCGCAGGGTCTATGCGCATATCATCGGCGTTGACCTCGTAAGGGTGGGGGAGTCCGAATTCTACGTGCTGGAGGACAATACCCGCACACCCTCGGGTGTGTCCTACATGCTCGAGAACCGCGAGACGATGATGCGCATGTTTCCCGAGCTGTTCGCCACATATCGCGTAGCGCCGGTGGAGCAATATCCCTCGCTGCTGCGGCACACGCTTGAAAGCGTCGCGCCCGATTCCACCGGAGGTGAGCCAACCATCGTTCTGCTGACGCCGGGCATCTACAACAGTGCCTACTTCGAGCATTCCTTCCTCGCCGACCAAATGGGCGTCGATCTGGTCGAGGGCCGGGACCTCTATGTCTCCGACGGCGACGTGTTCATGCGCACAACCCGCGGTCCGCGCCGGGTCCATGTGATCTACCGGCGCATCGACGACGAATTCCTTGATCCCCTGACCTTCCGCGCCGACTCCATGCTGGGCGTGCCGGGCCTGATGGACGCCTATCGCGCCGGCCGCGTCACCATTGTCAATGCGCCGGGCACCGGAGTCGCCGACGACAAGGCCGTCTACATGTACGTTCCGGAGATGATCCGCTTCTATCTCGGACAGGAGCCGGTTCTTAAGAATGTGCCCACCTGGAACTGCGCGCTGGAGGGAGACCGCAAATATGTGCTGGACCATTTGGGCGAACTGGTGGTGAAGGAAGTACACGGATCTGGCGGCTACGGCATGCTGGTCGGCCCCGCGTCCACCGTGAAGGCGCGTCGCGCTTTCGCCGCGCGCATCAAGGCCGCGCCGGAAAATTACATCGCGCAGCCCACGCTCGCGCTGAGCACCTGTCCGACGCTTGTTGAGAAGGGCATCGCGCCGCGTCATGTGGATTTGCGTCCCTTCGTGCTGGTCGGCGACACCGTTCGCCTGACGCCCGGCGGCCTGACGCGCGTGGCCATGCGCTCGGGCTCCCTCGTGGTCAATTCGAGCCAGGGCGGCGGCACCAAGGATACATGGATACTGGAGGATTGATGACGGCGTGGCGTCCCGCGTATGAAACGGCAAAGGACGGCGCGCCATGAGTATGCTTGCGCGTACCGCCGACGACCTGTTCTGGCTGTCGCGCTACATGGAGCGCGCCGAGAACATGGCCCGCATGGTCGAGGTCGGCTATCGCATCGCGCTGATGCCCCGCGATGTTGCCGAGTACCGCGCCGAATGGCGTTCCACACTCGTAAGCGCGGCCTGTGAGGCTGGTTTCGACCTCAAGCACGACGAACTCACCACGGAGAATGTGGTGGACTATCTGCTGCTCGATCCGGAGAACCCGTCGAGCGTCTATTCCTGCCTGGCGACGGCGCGAAACAAGGCGCGGTCCGTGCGCACTGCTCTGACCCGCGAAATGTGGGAGAGCCTCAATTCGACCTGGATCGAGCTGTCCGACGTGCGGCCGCGCAACCTTTCGCCCACCACGCTTCCCTCCTTCCTGGAATGGGTGAAACAGCGGTCCCAGATGTTCCGCGGCGCGCTGCTCAGCACGAGCCTGCGCAGCGAGTTCTTCTGGTTCAACCAGCTCGGTGCTTTCATTGAGCGTGCCGACAACACCGCCCGCATTCTGGATGTCAAATATTACATCCTTCTGCCTGAACAGCAGGCTGTGGGCGGCGGGGTGGATAACTACCAGTGGACCACCATCCTGCGCTCTGTCTCCGCGCACCGTTCCTACAACTGGATGTACCGGGAGCCTTATCGACCTTGGCGCATCGCCGAGTTTCTTATTCTGTGCAAGGAAATGCCGAGGTCGCTCGCCTTCTGTTACAACCAGGTGCAGGCTTCGCTCGGCAGTCTGGAGCGTGCCTACAGCGCACGTCATATGTGCCACGACGTCGCCGACGAAATCGCCGCCAAGGTGCATGGCGGGTCCATTGACCAGATCTTTCAGAGCGGCTTGCACGAGTTCGTTCTTGATTTCATCCGCAGCAACAACCGCCTCGCCAACGAGATTTCCAAGGCATACAACTTCGCTAATTAAAATGCACATCTCCATCCGCCATCGCACAGTTTACAGCTACGGTGAGGAAGCCACCTATTCGGTGCAGCGGCTGCGCCTGACTCCCGCGCCCCATGACGGCGTGAAGATCATCGACTGGCGCATAGATGCTCCGGGTATCGACAAGGCTCTTGTGTATACGGACGGCTTCGAGAACCGCGTACATGTCATTACCTGCATCGGCCCGCACCGCGAGGTCGTCATTGATGTGACGGGGGAAGTCGAGACCTTCGACAAGGCCGGCCTCGTCACTGGGTTGCCAGAGACGGTTCCGCTGAGCATCTACTTGCGTCCCACCCCGCTCACCCGCCCCGACAAGGGCATCGCCGCCCTGGCCGCAAAGTCCCAAGGCAAGGATGACGTCAGCCGCCTGCACAATCTGATGGCGCTGATTCGAGACGCGGTCACCTACGAGCTGGGTACGACGCACAGCGCCACGACGGCTGCCGAAGCGCTCCAGCGGGGGGCGGGTGTCTGTCAGGACCATACCCATATTTTCGTGTCCGCCGCCCGCTGTCTCGGCTTTCCGGCCCGCTACACCGCAGGTTATTTGTGGGCCACCGAAGGCGAGCCGCAGGAGGCCCAGCATGCCTGGGCCGAAGTCCATGTGCCGCATTTGGGATGGACCGGATTCGATGTTTCCAACGGCATTTCCCCCGACCCCCACTATGTCCGGGTCGCCAGCGGTCTCGACTACACCTACGCCGCTCCGGTAAAAGGTATGCGCCGCGGCGGGGGTGCGGAATCAATGGACGTTCATGTGGAAGTCGGCGCCCCGCAATCCCAGCAATAGAGCCGGCAAGCGTCCGGACTCCAGGAGATCGTCATGACCTATTGCGTCGGTCTGCTGCTGAAGGAGGGCCTCATCATGGCCTCCGACACCCGCACCAACGCGGGCGTGGACAACATCGCCACCTTCCGCAAGCTGCGAATCTGGGAGCGGCCCGGCGACCGGGTCGTGGCTCTGGCGGGAGCGGGCAACCTGGCGGTCACGCAATCCGTCATCAGCCAGCTCGAGGAGCGCATCAATGCCGGGCCCGACGCCGGCGAAACCATTCTCAGCGTCGACTCGATGTTCAAGGTGGCTCGCCTCGTGGGAGACGCCGTGCGCGAAGTAAAGCGCATCGATTCGCCGGCGGCGTCGGCGGGGATGGAGAACTTCTCCGTGTCCTTCCTTCTCGGTGGACAGATCGGCAAGGGACAGTTGCGCCTGTTCCAGGTGTACGACGCGGGAAACTTCATCGAAGCCAGCGAGGACACGCCATATTTCCAGATCGGCGAGCATAAATACGGCAAACCGATCCTCGACCGCGTGACAACAACCGCCATGCCGATTTCCAGCGCCGTGAAGCTGGTGTTGCTATCGTTCGATTCGACGCTGCGAAGCAACCTGTCGGTCGGAATGCCGCTCGACCTGCTGATTTACCGGCGCGGCGCCCTGAAAGTGGACCTGTCCCGCCGTATCACCGCGGAAGATACCTATTTCCGTAACCTGTCCAACCTGTGGTCGAATGCGCTCAAGGGCGCCTTCGCCAGCATTCCCGAATACGACTGGTAGTCCGGGCGCGGGCCTGAATCGAAAGGGGCGGCGCGGATGCCCACGCCGCCCCCTCAGAACAGTTGGCTGCCGACGGTTATTCGGCCGAGACCTTGGCGATGACTTTTTCCGCCGTGGTCTGCGCCGCCTCATACTGGGCAGCAGTGCATTGCTCGGCGAGGGTCTTCATCATTCCGTCAACTTCGCTGACCTGGGTCTCGTTCAGCTTGATGCCGGTGACCACGGTCCTGGTCACTTCCTGCAATCGGGTGCATTCGGCTTCGTTGGTCGGCAGGTCCCGGGCAAACGCGACGCCGGACGCAACTGTGACGGCCGCAGCCACAAGGACAACGTTCTTCAGCATTTCAGTCTCCATGGAAGGTCCCGCGCATGATGCCGCGGGCCGACCCGGAATGTCGGCCTGCTTTCCGGCGGGTCAATGGCGGGGAAGGGGATTATTTTTTTGATGCCGCCGGGCGAGGGGGGCTTGACAGCATCGCCGGCCGCGGGGGTGCGCGCCGAAGCCCGGTGGTGGGCGGTACTGGACTCGAACCAGTGACCCCTGCGATGTGAATGCAGTTGGGATGCACTCACCACTGCTTACACGGACTTTCCACAGCCTACTATCGCACTGGAACTTCAGGAAAAGCCGCTTACTCTCAACGCAGTGGTGAACTGATTCGCATACTCGAATTTGCGCCCTCCTGCTGACATGGTGCTTACACAGTCCAGCGGTCGGCGGTTCACCACGAACCGTCAGATGCGAGGTCGCCGGTGTCCAAGCTAACAAAGCGCTCAGTCGATGCGTCAGCGCCGAAAAGCCGCCGCTATTACGTTTGGGACTCTCACCTTGCCGGCTTTGGCCTCTTGGTGCTGCCCTCGGGCGTGAAGAGCTATTGCTACCAGTATCGCACACCAGAGGGGCGGAGCCGTCGCGCGACCATCGGCAAGCATGGCGCCTGGACAGCCGAAGAGGCTCGCCGTAAGGCCGAGGAGTTGCGCCAGTCTGTAAGGGCGGGCAGCGATCCCTTGCGGACGCGTAAGGAACGAACAGAGCTACCAACCGTTGCCGACGTTCTGGATGCCTACCTCAAGTCGGAAAGATTCAGTGCCAAGGCACCATCGACCCGAGCGGTCGATCGGGGGCGCATCGAGCGTCACCTAAGGCCGACCCTCGGAGGGGAGCACGTTCACTTCCTGACACCGGAAAAGATATATCGGAGCCAGTCAGCGATCAGTTCCGGCAAGACTGCGGTTGACATCAGAACAGGATACCGCGGGAGGGCGAGAGTTACGGGCGGACCTGGCACCGCACGCATGGCAATCGAACTCCTGCGCACGGTCTTCGCCTGGGCCATGAGCGAGCGCATCATCGCCGCAAATCCCTGTGCCCATATCCGCAGTATACCTAGCGGAACGCGTAACCTGATCCTCGAAAGAGCCGAAGACTATGCGCGCCTCTTCCGAACGCTTGACAGAATGGAACGTGAAAAGCGGCTTCGTGCACCAGTAGCTGACGCTGTTCGGCTGATCGCTCTCACAGGCTGCAGGAGAGGGGAGATCGCAAATCTACGCTGGGCCCACGTAGACCTGAAACTGGGACTGATTACCCTGCCACCGGCTGCACACAAAGCCGGGCGCCGTACCGGCAAACCCCGCATCATCGGATTGCCAAGTCTCGCGCAGCGTATCATCTCGCGGCAGACAGTGGGCAATCCGGACAGCCTGGTTTTTCAGCCCGCGCAAGGATGGGGTCCGCTCAACCTTTCGCATCCCTGGCGCAAGGTCCGTGCCGAAGCGGGATTGCCGGAGGGGATTGGCCTGCACGGCTTGCGGCATTCACTGGCGTCGCACATGGCAATGAACGGAGCCGAAGCGGCAGAGATCATGACAGCGCTCGGGCATTCGCAGCTGTCGACGGCGCAGCGCTACGTTCACTGGGCGCAGGACGCACGACAGGCATTGGCTGAGCGGGCCGCCTCCGTTGTTGCTGCCGGTATGGCGGCCGCCGCGGATGACACCGAAGGGGCGGTGGTGTCAATCGCGACCGCCAATCGCGGAAAGAAGACGGAGAGGAGTTAACTGGTTTCAGCCATGAGATTGCCAAAGGAGAAGGATTGTGGCTTCGGCTTCGGCATGATTTGCGAGAAGGCTGTTCCTCCTGGCCAAGTTGCTGAATGGGTGGGGATCAACCTCGACGAGGCCATTGGGCCAAATCAGAAATCGGAGCCGCCAGCAACCGTAGTCGAGGCGCTTGCTCGGCTGGACAAGCTCTCATCCGAACTTCCTTGGACCAGTGATCGGCATCTGCGATTCCTGATCTACGATGAGCATTTGGCATATGTGGTTGGTCTTGATCAGCCAAACAGAACCTTGCGCGTTCGCACTGCAATCTGCCGCGCATATTCGGAGGCCGATCTGCTGGCCCGGGCATTCGCTGCAGAGCGGGATGATCGGTCTGCGGCGCGGCCTCTGTACGCCGCCCTTGCCGATGCTCGAAAAGAACTTCCGCGTGTGGACGAAATATGCAGCTGGCGATCAGAAAACGATAGCGAACGCGCCTGCAGGCGCGAAGCAATACGGGCCGCGGAATCAGCATTGGACGTTGTCCAGGAGTGGCTGCAACCGATGGCTGAAAGTCATATTCGGCGCGGCCGCCGTGAGGAAATCCCGAAGCGGTTTTTCGTTTTACGACTTGCGGAAGTGTATGCACTTCTCACCGGCGATATTCCCACATTCCATGCTCCCGAAGATTCTTCGGCTCGGTGGTTGGAGTTTGTCAAAGCGGCTCTTGAGGTTGTGAAGTATCCTACCGGAACCCAAGGACTTGATCGTACGCTCCGATCCATTAGCAGGATGACCGTTCATCGATGGGCGATCGAGGATTTTGCTGAACGTGCTCGCGTAACCCGAACGGGTGAAGCCAGGTCCGAACAAAATCGCTGGGCGCGCCAAGCAGTACAATTCGGTGAACTTCAGTCCACCGGCCTCCTCATCGACTACCGAGTCCCTATGCCTTGGGCGCGCGCGATTTCAATCGGCTGATTGGCGCGTCAACCAAGTTTTGCCCCCAAGTGCACGCTTGAAAGCGCAAATTAAAGCCGTGGAGTTGGTCGCGGGCGCTATGCCATCCCTTTCTCTCGCAAATTTCAGATTTACTTGCGAGGACTCCGATGCGCGACACCTTTCTCCTCCGGCGCGAGGCTGCCGACTATTTGACGAAACACCGTGGTCTCCCCGTGAGCTGGCGAACGCTTCAGAAGATGGCAACTCTGGGCGGCGGACCTGTCTACCGAATATTCGGCAACCGGGCCGTCTATACCGTCAACGATCTTGATGCTTGGGCGGAAGCCAAGCTCACCGCGCCTCGTTCGACAACCAGCGAAGTTCAGGTGCGCGGGTAGACGATGGCTTGGGATCTACAGCAGCTCACACCTGTGGCCGTCGTCTGAGGCAACCGCAGTATGGGCTTTCGAGCGACCGATTGGGCGGTGGACGTTGAAACGGGCAAGCCTACAGCCAAATGCGTTCTGCTCGTCCTCGCCCGTTATGCCGACGATTTTGGTCGTTGCTGGCCCTCTCAGGAGACGATCGCACGACAGGCAGAAATGTCCGTTGACTCCGTCCGACGCCGGTTGCTCGAACTCGAGGCTCAAGGTCTTATTGAACGGAAGCGACGCTACGGACCCCGGGGTTATCGGACGACCGATCTCTACATTTTGAAGGTGCATGCCGAGCCGCCGGCAAATTCACGCACAGACCAAGGCCGCAATGTGGACGCACCTAAGCAGCAAATGTGCGTTTTACATATCGATGAATCGTCAGAAGAATCGTCAATAAGCCAATATCGACTTGTGAGTACGACAGGCACAAGGGCATCCAAACGAAAGGGGCGGTCTAGTCACTGGATCGATAAGCCCCGAGCACGTTGGGGTAGCATCGAGCTCGAAATAGCCGAGCGTATCGGGTCCAATGGGTGGAAGATCCTGATGGAGCTCCCGCAGTCAGAAGTCGAACATCTGATTATTCGACAGAGTCGCGGCACGCTTGACGAAGAGGCAATTGATCGGCTGCGCTCAAGGTGCCAGCGATAGGGACCACGGGTCCTTCGAGACTTTGACGAGCAGGGGGTCATTCGCGCCCCGACATTTCACCAGTCAGACGATAAATTTTCTAGGTTGACAAGGTTGACTCGGTTGACACTTGCTCAAGTCGGAACTGGACCAGAAAACAGACAAATACACTAGGAATGTCGAGGTCTGCTCTGTGCCAATTGCTGCCCTCACCCTCATCTCCGTCAGCATCACGATAACGTCATCAAATCCTGCTGCAAATGATTTGCAAGTGCAAAGTTTGAGTGAAACGTTGCCTGCTCTAAATGACACACTAATTGTGAGGGGAACAATGCGAAGCGTACGCGTTTTTTGTGTATCGGTGTTACTTGCTGGCTCGACGTTCACAGCTTCCGCGTTTTCGAAAGGTGATCTGACCAAACAGGAGCCTATTGTCGTAAGTGTCGAGCTTGGAACAAGTGCGGGCAACCATGTTTTTGCGCCGAACCATCTGACCTTGGAGACAGGAAACCTGTACAAGCTGGTGTTAGTCAATCCGAGCCAGACCAAGCACTATTTTACTTCACATGGGCTGGCGAAAAGCGTTTTCACAAGGAAAGTCCAAGTGGTCGATCAAGGGGGCACCAAAGCCGAAATCAAGGGAACCATCAGCGAAATCGAAGTCTATCCAGGAGGGCATGCGGAGTGGTGGTTCGTGCCAGTCTCGACGGGGATGTTTTCGGACCTTCATTGCCACATCAAGGATACTGACGGACAAACCCACGCTCACAAGGGCATGACAGGCACAATCGAGATCAAATGACCGGAGACAGACTCGCCCAATCAGATTACGTCGGTTTGCCAAGCCCGCATTCGGTTAGAAACGATCTTGAAATGCCGGCGGCGGATAGTCAGTCTCAAACCCCAAGCGGCCAATAGGCCTCACGATTTCCGGTTAGCCTCGAGTAGCGGGCCTTGCTGAATCGGTCGCGCAAGTCCGCCCCGTGCCAGGAGCGGTCGATGCTAACGACTATTCTAGGATGATATCCGGCAGTTGAGACGGCAAAGTGCCGGCGACAGGGCGGCAAGCCGCTCATACGCGTTCGAACTCCATACGGTAGACCACTTCCTCACCACTAGTGGGATCG
>JAYZVT010000243.1:0-4255 GCA_036155355.1 Pseudomonadota bacterium | reverse complement strand
CGCGCGGATGCGCGCTCCGCCGCTGTCGCCATCAATGCGGGCCGGTCGGGATACCTCTCGTCGAGATGACAGGCAATCTTCCAGCTTTCATGAATCCAGGTTTCGCCATCGACCAGCACCGGCACACGGCCCTGCCCCGATTGCGCGATCTTGTCTTTCTCCGTGAAGCGCCAGGGAATCTCTTCCACCGGCAGTCCCTTGTGGCGCAGTGCCATCTTCGCCCGCCAGCAGAAGGGGCTGAAACGCAGCGCATCGTCCTTCCCCGCAAGGTCGAAAAGCTTTATTGCCATTCTGGTCTCCCCTTCATTCTGGTCCGGTTGTGTTCAGGCCGGGCGAAGCCTGAGAATCTCGCGCGCTTCCTTTGGCGTCGCCGGCCTGCGGCCGTACTCGGCGCAGATGTCCGCCACGCGCGCCACAAGTTCGGCATTGCTCTTCGCCAGCCGGTCCTTGTCAAACTTGATGTTGTCCTCGAGCCCCGTGCGCGCATGTCCGCCCAGTTCGAGTGTCCAGCGGTTGACCTCAAGCTGGTGCCGGCCGATGCCTGCCGCCGCCCATGTGGCCTCCGGCATGATGTCCTTCAGTTCCGACACCAGGAATTCGAGGATTTTGCGCCGCGACGGCATGGCGTTTGGAATGCCAAGCACAAATTGCAAGTGCAGCGGTGTCTTTATCAGTCCCTCGTCGGCCAGGTTCCTCGCGTTGTAGAGCATGGCAAGGTCGAACACCTCGATCTCCGGCTTGACGTCCTTGTCGAGCATTAAGCGCGCAAGCGATTCCACGAGGGAAGGCGGGTTCTCGTAGATCTGGTTGGGGAAGTTGACCGATCCCGTGGCCAGTGAGGCCATGTCGGGACGCAGCGAGATCGAGCGTCCGCGCTCCTCCTGCGTGCGCCCCCGCCCGCCGGTGGAGAACTGGATGATCATGCCCGGACAGTGCTTGGCCACGCCCTCCTGCACTTGGGCGAAAAGGTCCGGGTTGGACGACGGATTTTCCTGCGCGTCGCGCACATGGATATGCACCAGCGCCGCGCCCGCCTCGAAGGCCTCATGCGTGGACTCGATCTGCTCGGCAGGCGTCACAGGGACCGCTGGCGTCTGCTTCTTGCGTGGCAGCGCGCCGGTGATGGCGGCGGTAATGATGGCCGGTGTGGTCAAGCGTCTCTCCCTGGATGTCAGTGCCGACCCTTTGCGGGCTTCTGCACGAAATGGAATGCCGAAATATCTGGCCGGCTGGATATTTCCTTCACCAGCGTTGCCAGCGGCGTCGAGGCAATTGAGTATTCCGTATTGACCGGCCCTGCCGCTTTCAGCACCTTGTACTCGTTGTCCTGGTAGAAGGCGGCGAGCAGCAGATCGTCGTCCGAGGCAAACGGCCCGCGTGTCTTGCGCAGCCGCTTTAGCGCCGGCTCGACTAGTTCGCCCGGCCGCTTCCTGATCGGCTTCGCGCCGCGGGTGATCTTGTCGTAGAGGTTCGGATCGATCTTCCCCGCCACCTCACCATAGCCGCCGCGTACATACAGACGCACTTCGTCGGGCACGGAATCGTAGCGCTCCTTGCCCTGGTCCTTGCCCATCACGTTGAGTACCGCCTGCGTGACGACGTACTGCGCGAAGGGACTGACGACGATCGGATAGCCGAGATCGGCGCGCACGTGGCCCGCCTCCTCAAGGATGTCGTTGAGTCGGTTGGAAATGCCCATCGTCTGCAACTGGTACTGCAGGTTGGACACCATGCCGCCCGGGCACTGGTGGTGGTAGAGGAAGTCGTCATATTGCTGCGGCTCGCCGACAGGCTTGCCTTCGCGCTCGGCGATATGGGCAAGCATGTCCGCTACTTCTTCGACCGGCGCCAGGTCGAGCGGAACGTCATAGCCGCGCCGCCGCAGGTTCCGCGCCACCAGTTCCGTCGGCGAATGCGACACGCCATTCGCCAATGTCGATGTGGCCGTATGCACCACCTCCACGCCATGATCGACCGCCTGCAGCACTACATAGGGCGCCAGGCCGGAGTTGCAGTGGGTGTGGATCTGAAGTGGCATCTTGCCGATGACCTTTTTCACCGCCGGCACCAGCGTGGCGATGCGCTCCGGCCGCAGCAGGCCGCTGGCGTCCTTGAGAAACACCGCGTCCACGCCCAGCTTGACCAGCTCCTTGGCCTTCTTAGCGTAATAGGCGTCGGTATGGACCGGGCTGTAGGTGTAGACGAGGCCGCCCACCACATAGAGGCCGTGTTTCTTGGCGGCCTTGATCGGTATCGCCAGGTTGCGCATGTCGTTCAGCGCGTCATATGGCGTGTGATAGCGCATGCCGTTGGCGGCGAAGCGCTCGGCCGCCAGCTCGACCACGTCGTCGGGGAAGAACTCGAAGGTGAACAGGCTCTGCCCGCGAGTGTGAATGATCAGGGGCGTCTCGGTGATCCAGCTGCTCAGGATGCGCATGCGCTCCCACGGGTCCTCGCGCAGGTACCGTACACAGACGTCGAAGACCGCGCCGCCGACCAGGTCGATGGCTTCGAATCCGGCACGGTCGAGCCGCGGCGCCAGCTCCTTCATCATCGCGGTGGTCATCCGCGTAGCCCACAGGCACTGGTGCGCGTCACGCAGGGTGACGTCGATCAGTCTGACGGTGCGCTGCTTGCTCATGCGAATTCGCCTATGACAGCATTTCCTGCTCGACCCAGCGCGTATGCGCGCTGCCCTCGATGAAGGCAGGGCGTGCGAGCAGATCGGCGTGGAAGGGAATGGTGGTGTCGATACCCTCGACGCAGAAACGGGAAAGCGCGGAGCCCGCGCGCTCCAGCATCTCCTTGCGGCTGCCGCCCCGCACGATCAGCTTTCCGATCAGGGAATCGTAAAAGGGAGGCATCGCGTAGCCTGGGTAGATGTGAGAATCGAGACGCAGGCCGCGTCCGGTCGGCGGCTGCCAGGCCCGGATAGTGCCCGGCGAGGGGCGGAAATTGGCGGCAGGGGACTCCGCATTGATGCGGAACTCGATGGCGCAGCGTCCATTGGGCGGCGGAGGCGAGTAGATCGACAGCTTCTCGCCGGCAGCGACGCGCAGTTGCTCCAGCACGAGATCGACGCCATAGACCTCCTCGGTCACCGGATGCTCTACCTGGATGCGCGTATTCATCTCTATGAAGAACCATTCGCAGCTGTCGAGGTCGTAGATGAACTCGATGGTGCCCGCGCCTTCATAGCCGATGGCGCGCACCAGATCGGTGGAGGCTTCCGCCATCTGCTCGCGCACTTTCCCGTCGAGCACGGGCGAGGGGGCTTCCTCAACCAGCTTCTGATGCCGCCTCTGGATGCTGCAGTCGCGTTCCCACAGGTGGCAGGCATTGCCGTGCCGGTCGCCGAACACCTGGATCTCGATATGGCGCACCCGGCGGAAGAAGCGCTCAAGATAGACGTCGGACTGTCCGAAGGCGGCGCCCGCTTCAGTGGAGGCCTGCGCGAATTGGGCGTCGAACTGCGCCGGATCGTCGACGACCCGCATGCCTTTCCCGCCGCCGCCGCCAGCCGCCTTGAGCAGGATCGGGAATCCGATCGACTTGCTCGCTTCGCTGGCCTTGCGGACATCGGTAAAGCCGGACTGTGATCCCGGCACGATGGGAAGGCCGTTCTTCTCGGCCGTATTCCGAGCCGCCACCTTGTCGCCCATGGTGGCGATGGCATCCGGACTCGGGCCGATGAAGATCAGCTTCTCCTCCGCGCAGGCGCGCGCGAAACCCGCCTTCTCCGATAGGAAGCCATAGCCCGGATAGATGGCGTCGCAGCCCGTGGCTTTCGCCGCCTCGATTAGCGCGTTGGCGCGCAGATAGCTGGCACTGGCGGGTGCCGGGCCGATACAGATGCGGCGGTCCGCGGCCCAGCAATGCGGGGAATTTTCATCTGCCTGCGAATAGACCGCGACAGTTTCCAGCCCTGCCTTGCGGCAGGCACGGATCGCCCGCAGCGCGATCTCGCCGCGATTGGCAATCAGCACTCGCTTCACGCCGCGCCTCGTTTTTGCGTCTTCTCTCTGTGGAAAGTTGGCCGCAAAAAAATCATCTTGCAAGACTGTTTTTTTC
This sequence comes from Pseudomonadota bacterium, assembly GCA_036155355.1. Classification (GTDB taxonomy): domain Bacteria; phylum Pseudomonadota; class Alphaproteobacteria; order Rhizobiales; family Methyloligellaceae; genus JAYZVT01. Next base: position 184 of record JAYZVT010000243.1, on the reverse strand, counting down.
AGTATTTGATAATTTGCATGTCAATCCAACCTCATTCCCTCGGAAATGCCCTCGGCATCGGCCTGCGCCGGCGTCATGGGCCATCTGATCCGACGCCTCCGGGCGGCGATCATCACGAGGGCAAGCAGGGGGTTTCGCAGAAGGTTTTCGCGGTGCTGGAAGCCATCGCGACCGCCGGCCGGCC
>JAYZVT010000242.1:0-7806 GCA_036155355.1 Pseudomonadota bacterium | reverse complement strand
GGCGATCTCGGATAATTTCTCTTTATTATCAATGCAATAATAGCCGCTAATGCGGCTGATGAGCTTGTCCGCGCGCCAGTCGTTGAGCTGCCGGTTGACGTTTTCGCGGGCTGAACCGGTCATTTTGGCCAGGTCCGTCTGGGTGAATTTCTGGCGGATAAGCAAGCGTTTTCCGTCGATCTCCTGGCCAAAACCCTCGCCCAGACGCAGGAGTACCCGCGCCAGCCGTCCCGACAGGGGCAGGAGCTGGTAGGCCGCGAAGGCGTCGTTGGAGGCGCGCAGGCGGGAGCTGACGATCACCAGCATATGCCGGTAAACGACCGGGTTTTCGTCGGCGAAGCGGTTGAAATCGCGGCTGGCCAGGAAGGCGAGGGAGCTGGGCTTGAGGGCGGTCACGTCGGCGGAACGGGGCTCCCCGCCGATGAGGCCCATTTCGCCGATGACATCGCCCGCCGCAATGATGGCAAGGAGCGCCTCCCCGCCCTCGGAGGAGGCTGTCGAGACCTTCAGCAGGCCCTCGAGGACGGCGTAGCAGCCATCCGAGGCGTCTCCCTGCTGGAATAATTGTTGTCCCGCATCAAGCGAAACATGGCGCGACAGGCGCGCAAGCCCGTCCAGTGCCTTGCGGTCCAGGCCCGCAAAAAGTGCGGATTTCTCAAGGATCGAGCCGTCTGGGCGGGTTGCGGTCACGACTGCTTTCTAGCATGGGTCAACGCCTGCCGGAACGCCGGTGCGACGGGCAGATATCGGGTCCCTGGCGCTGACCGGGCGGCTGCTGCGTGCTAGAGGACTGGCGAATTGCAGGCAAAGGCATCAGCGAGGGAGTGACACCGGAAATGGCAAGCAAGGACAAGATCGCGCTCGTAACAGGGGCGGGCAGCGGCATCGGGCGCGCGGTCGCGCTGGCGCTGAATGAGGTGGGCTATGCGGTCGTGCTCACCGGCCGCAGGGCGGATGTGCTTGAAGAGACCAGGGGCATTGCCAAGCCGGGCCATCCCGAAATCCTCTGCGTGCCGGCGGATGTGTCGGACGAGGCATCGGTCAAGGCGCTGTTCGAGAAGACGGTCAAGAAATTCGGCCGCCTCGACCTGCTGTTCAACAACGCCGGATCGGGGACGCCGCCAGTGCCGATGGACGAACTCACCTATCAGCAGTGGGCGACGGTGGTGGGGGCAAACCTTACAGGTTCGTTCCTGTGCGCGCGCGAGGCGATGGCGCAAATGAAAAAGCAGAAGCCGCAAGGCGGCCGCATCATCAACAATGGCTCCATCTCCGCGCATGCGCCGCGCCCCAACTCGGCGCCCTATACTTCGACCAAGCACGCCATCACCGGTCTGACGAAAAGCATCTCGCTCGACGGGCGCAAGTTCGACATCGTCTGCAGCCAGAACGATATCGGCAACGCGCTGACGCCGCTGGCCAAGCGCATGGCCGACGGCGTGCCGCAGGCTGACGGCTCGATCAAGCCGGAGCCACTCATGGACGTGAAGCACGTGGCCAGCGCGGTGGTGTATATGGCCAGCCTGCCGCTCGATGTGAACGTGCAGTTCATGACCATCATGGCCACGAAGATGCCGTTCGTGGGACGAGGCTAGGAACATGAGAAAGGCCGCCGGGCGGTGCCCGACGGCCTTCGATTCAATCTCGCGACTGGATCTAGCTGGCCAACTGGATGTTGGCGGCCTGCTTGCCGCGGCCACGCGGATCATCCTGGATCTCGAAAGTCACCTTCTGGCCTTCGTCGAGCGCCGGCAGGCCGGAACGCTCGAGCGCGGTGATGTGGACGAAGACGTCCTTTTCGCCATTCTCGGGGGCGATGAAGCCAAAGCCGCGCGAATGATTGAAGAATTTTACAGTGCCGTTCACACGCATCGGGGAAAAATCCTCTCCCGTTTCAGTTTCAGTTCAAACCGGCCATCGAATCCGACAGGGATCCTCAGGCATCTCAGAATTTTCGGGAAAGGTCGTCGAGTTCTCGATACGAAATCTTTGCCGGTTAATCCGAGTCCGCACCCAATAGGGGTGCGCCGGTGGCGTTCATATGGCCTCCGCGGAAGGATTTGACAAGAAGAATCAGCGGGGAGCCGCATACAGGATGAATGTGGCGTTCACCAGTTTTCTTCGGCCCGTCGATCAGGGCCACTTCACCACCGGCGGCATGGACGACAGGATCGAATTCACGTTGCCGCCGGTCTTCAGGCCGAAGATGGTGCCGCGGTCATAGAGCAGGTTGAACTCAACGTAGCGTCCTCGGCGCACGAGCTGCTCCTCGCGGTCGTCGGGCGTCCATTCACCGTTGAAGTTGCGCATGGCCAGATCGGGATAGATCCTGAGGAAGGCGCGGCCCACGTCGCGGGTGAATGCAAAGTCCGCGTCCCAGCCGCCCTTGTCATCTTCGCTGCACAGATAATCGTAGAAGATGCCGCCGATGCCCCGCATCTCGTTGCGGTGCTTGAGGAAGAAATACTCGTCGCACCATTCCTTGTAGCGGGCGTAGTTCACTTGGGCGTGCGCGTCGCAGGCCGCGCGCATGGCGTTGTGGAAGTCCACGCTGTCGGGGTCGTCCTGGGTCCTGCGGCGATCAAGAACGGGCGTCAGGTCAGCGCCGCCGCCGAACCAGCAGCGTGTCGTCACCACGAAGCGGGTATTCATATGGACTGCGGGGACGTTCGGGTTCTGCGGATGAACGATGAGGGAAATGCCGGAAGCCCAGAAGCGGGGGTCTTCCGCCGCGCCGGGAATCTGGGCGCGGAATTCCGGCGCGAATTCGCCATACACCGTGGAGGTGTGGACACCGGCCTTTTCGAACACCCGGCCAGCGAGCATGGCCATGATGCCGCCGCCGCCGTCAGCGCCCGAATGGTCGGTGCGCTGCCATGGCGTGCGCACGAAACGTCCGGGCGGCTTTTCGGCCATTGGGCCGGCGAGCGCATCCTCGACACGCTCAAGCGCCACGCATATGGCGTCCTGCAATTCCTCGAACCAGGCGCGGGCGGCCTGCTTCCGCTCATCCAGAATGGCGGGTTCGGGCAGCGGCAAGGCCGGTGCGGTCGCGGCGTCGCTCATGTGGGCCTAAGTAGACGGAATTCGCTGGTCCGGAAACCCTCTGGGATGCCGCAGGGAGCAGCTCAAGGCCGATATATCGGGCGCGCCATTGAACTTTCAGCGCAGGGAACCCATCCTTTGGGGACCGGGGGTCGTATCCGAGGAGGACAACATGACCCGATTTCCCAGAATTCCGCGAACTATCGCCGGAGCGGCAGCGCTGGTGCTGACCCTTACGGGCGCCGCGCTCGCCCAGGGCGACCAGACCCGTCAGCTTGCGGTGGAACCCGCGACCGTATTGCCGCCCAAGGTTGAGCTGAAGACAGCGGCGGAACCCGCCGCGGTCGCGGCGCCCGCTGCTGAGGCGAAGAAGGCCGAGCCCGCCGCGCCGGCGGTGGCGGCTGAGCCCAAGGCCGCAGCGGCGCCGGCAGCAACCGCCGCCGCTCCTGTGGCGGCACCGGCCGCCGCGGTCGTGGCCACACCGGAAGTTCTTTCGCCCGAGCAGATTGTCGTTGTTCTGCAGACAGAGCTGCACCGCGTGGGCTGCTACCTCGGCTCGCTCGACGGCATCTGGGGTCCGCAGTCCGATTTCGCGCTGCGGGCCTTCGGCCACTACGGCAAGATTACCGACACCAACTACGCGCCTTCCGCCGGCTGGCTGAAGCACGTCAAGGGCTACGACAAGGCCGTGTGCCCTCCCAACTATGCCTACCAGCCCCAGGGTTACGGCGGCTATGGTGGCGGTTACGGTTACGGCGGCGGCTATCGTGGCGGATACGGCGGTGGCTATGGCGGAGGTTATGGCGGCGGCTATGGTGGTGGCCGGGGCTACTGACGCCAGCTCGCGACTTGGTTAATGAAATCCTCGGAGTCCGGTGGCGGTCTTGCGCCGCCACCGGCGCTTTGCGCCGAAATTCATGCGCTTGGGGCGTGCCACCCGCAAAATGCAGGATAACTTGCGTACGGGCGCGAAGATTTCGGGCCATCCTTCCTTAATATTGCAAGAAGGTTTCGTTCCTAAACTCGGGCGCAGCGTATTGCGGTGTCCGAGGCAATGGAACGTCAGAACTACTTCCAGAAAATGCTGGCGCGACTGTTCTCGCCTGCCCTCAGCGGGGCCGAACGGCTGCGCGTGAGCCTGTTTCCCACCGCGGATGCGGGCGATCGTCTGCGCGATGTCGCTGAGCTTGCGGGTGACTGGATCTGGGAGATGAACTCCAGCCTGCGCTTCGTTCAATTGTCCGGCCGGTTCTATGAAGTGACCGGCCTTGAACCGTCCGAGATCATCGGCAAGATGCGCGCTGAGGCCGTTCAGGCGGATATCTCGCAGCCCAACTGGCAGCGTCATCTCGACGATCTCGCCAATCACCGGCCCTTCCACAATTTCGAGTATACGCTGAAGGCGAAGGACGGAACGCCTCGCCACATGCAAATCAGCGGAAAGCCGATCCTGTCGCGGCGTGGAACTTTCCTCGGTTACATCGGCACGGGCAGGGACCGCACTCCGGAAGTGCTGGCGCGCAAGGCGCTCGAAACCAGCGCGAAGCAATTCCGCGACCTGATCGAAGGATCGATCCAGGGCATGTTCATCCACGACGACTGGGACATCCTTTTCGCCAACCAGTCCCTCGCGGAGATTCTTGGATTTAGCTGTCATCTACAGGTTCTCGATCTCGCGCGCGTGGACAACATGATTTCGCCCGTCGAACTGGAGCGGCTCAAGGGCTACAACCGGGCCCGCCGCGAGGGACGGCACGCGCCGGCGAGCTACGAGGTGAGGTGCCGACGCGCCAACGGCTCGGAAGTTTGGTGCGAATTCCGCACCACTCCGACCATGTGGCACGACAAGCCTGCCTTCCTGTGCGCGGTCGTGGACATTTCAGACCGAAAGTCGGCGGAGACGGAACTCAAGCTGCAACACGAAAAACTGGTGCGCCGCGACAGGGAACTGCGGGATCAGAACGAACGGTTCAGCGCGGCGCTGGCGAACATGACGCAAGGCATCTGCCTGTTCGATGCCGAGCAGCGGTTGATCGTCAGCAATTCCCGATATGCGGATATTTACGGCCTCACGGAGGAGCAGCTCCGGCCTGGCACGACACTCAAGCAGATTCTGAAGTATCGCATCGACAACGGGCTGTTCGCGGGCGGCAGTCCGGAAGCCTATATCGAGGAACGGCTTTCGTGGGTGTCGCAAGGCAAGACAGATGTCACCACGCAGCGCCTGAGCGACGGCCGGACCATAGAAATCCGCCATCAGCCGATGGCGGGTGGAGGCTGGCTGACGACCCACGAGGACATCAGCGTGCGAGTCCAGGCCGAGGCGGAACTGCGCAAGCGCGACGAATTGTTCGGCAAGGCGTTTCAGGCGTGTCCTGCTCTGTTCGCGATTTCGACGCCGACCGACGGCCTGATCTTCGACGTCAACGAAATCTTCCTCGGGACTCTCGGTTACACGCTCGAGGAAGTGCGTGGGAAGACTTCTCTCGAGATTGGCCTGTGGGCCGAGCCCGAGCAGCGCAAGGAATTCGTCAGGATGGTGGAGGAAAAGGGCGCCGTCCGGGATTTCCAGTGCAAGTGGCTCAGCAAGTCCGGAAAGGAAATCCAGCTGCTGCTCGCGGGCGAGCATGTTGAGGTTGGCGGAGAGGCGCGGCTGTTCTCCGTTGCCCAGGACATTACCGAGCGCAGCCGGGCGACCGGCATCCTGACGGCGACAATCGAAAATTTCCCGGGCGGCCTCAGCATTTTCGACGCCAATCTGTCACTATTGATGGCCAACCGGCAGTTCTACGAAATGCTTGCCTTCCCGCAGGAAAAGCTCGGCATAGGCTCCAATCTCGAGGCCTTCTTCCGCTACAACGCCGAACGCGGGGAATATGGCGAAGGCGATCTGGATCAGCAGGTGCGAGAGCGGCTGGAACTTGCGCGGAAGTTCGAGCCGCATCTTTTCGAGCGTTCTCGGCCGGACGGGTCGGTACTTGAGGTGAGGGGCTTCCCTCTTCCAGGTGGCGGCTTCGTCACGAGCTACGTGGACATTACCGAGCGCAAGCTTGCCGAAGCCGATCTGGCCAAGAGCCAGGAACTGTTCATGAAGGCGTTCCACGCCATTCCGGCGATGTTCGCCATCTCGGACCCAGCTACCGGCAAGCACTATGACGTTAATGATGCCTGGGTCGCCAACTTCGGCTTCAGTCGCGAGGAGGCCCAGAGCAAGACAGTGCTCGAACTGGGCATCTGGGAGGCGCCCGAGGAACGCGCGCACTTCGTCAAGCTGCTGGCGTCCCAGGGTTCCGTGAGAGGTTACGAGTCTCGAATGCGCACAAAGGATGGCCGCATGCTGGATGTGGTCATTGCCGGCGAGTACATCAAGCTGCGCGGCGAGCCGCGCATATTCGTGGTCTCGCAGGACGTCACGCATCAGAAGAAGGCCGAGGCGATACTGCGCGGCCAGAAAGAAGAATTGCAGCGGCGCGTTGACCTGGCGACTGCAGAGCTGCAGATCAAGGCGCAGGCGCTGGAGACGGCGCTTTCGCGCGAGAAGCAGCTCAACGAACTTCAGCGCCAGTTTGTGGCGATGGCCTCGCACGAATTCCGTACGCCGTTGGCGGTAATCGACAGTTCCGTGCAGCGGCTTATGCGTCAGAAGGACAAGCTGACCCCGGAAATGCTGGAGACGCGCGCAACCCGCATCCGCAGCGCGGTCCAGATCATGTCAGAACTGATGGAGAGCACGCTCTCGGCTGCTTCCATGGATGCGGGTCGGATCCGCATCAACGTGGACAAGGTCAATCTGCGCGAATTGCTGCGCGCGGCGTGCCGACGTCAGGCCGATATTGGCGACAAGCATAAATTCAAGCTGGATCTGAAGGGCCTGCCGGAAATTATCACAGCCGACGGAAATGCGATCGGCCAGGTTTTTTCCAACCTGTTGTCCAACGCGGTGAAATATTCGCCCGACAACCCGGAGATTAGACTCAAGGGCTGGAAGGATGGCGACATGGTGTGTGTCAGCGTCGCCGACCACGGCCTCGGCATCGATGCGGAGGACCTGCCCAATATGTTCAACCGCTTCTTCCGGGCGCGTACATCCAGCGGAATCCCGGGGACGGGCATAGGGCTGAACATCGTCCGGATGCTGGTGGAAATGCATGACGGCACGATCGAAGTGACTAGCAAGAAGGGAGAGGGCAGCTGTTTCACCGTGAAGCTGCCGATTGCGGGACCGCGACGCGAAGACGCCGGAGAAGCCGGCAAAGACGAGACGCGTGCTGCCTGACGGACCGCAAGTGGAGGGATGATGGCTACAATACTTTGCATCGAGGATGAACGCAGTCTCCGCGACGACATCGTCGAGGAGCTGTCCGACGCCGGATACAAGGTCCTGCAGGCAGAGAATGGCCAGCAGGGGCTGGAAACGATCCTTGCCGAGAAGCCAGACCTGGTCCTTTGCGACCTGTCCATGCCGGTCATGGGCGGCCGCGAAATGCTGTCGGAACTGCGGAACAAGCACCCGGAGTTCGATTCCATGCCCTTCATGTTCCTGTCCGCGCTGATGGAGCGGAAGGTCCTGCTGGAAGGTCTGCGGCTCGGAGCGGACGACTACCTCATGAAGCCTGTCGACTACGATGTCCTGCTTCTGAAGGTGCAGACCGCGCTCAAGCGCGTGCAAAGGCTCAAGCAGGCTGCGCAGTACAGGTATGACTCCTCCGAAAGACTGGTCGAGGAGGACGTGGCCTGGAAATAGGCCGCGATCAGGCAGGA
>JAYZVT010000241.1:0-3313 GCA_036155355.1 Pseudomonadota bacterium | reverse complement strand
GATGGCAGACGGTGCTGATGTGAAGCACGCCTATCCCAAGCTGAAGCTGCTGATCGGCGGCGAGTGGATCGAACGCGACGGAGAGCCCGTCCTCAATCCTGCCGATGAAAGCACCCTCGGGGCGGTTCCGCACGCGACCGAGGCGGATGTCGACGCCGCCCTCGCCGCAGCCGAGGAAGGGTTCCGTGTATGGCGGAATACACCGCCCGACAGGCGCGCGAGCATCATCCTTCAAGCCGCGAGACTGATGCGAGAGCGTATCGAGGACTTCGCCGTCACGATGACGCTGGAGCAGGGCAAGCCCATCGCGCAGTCGAGGCTAGAGGTTTTGCGCGCGGCGGAAATCATCGAGTGGGACGCGCAGGAAGGCCGCCGGGTCTATGGACGCGTCATTCCGGCCGGTCCCGGCATGCGGCACACGGTATTGCGCCAGCCCATTGGCGTGGTCGCAGCATTCTCGCCATGGAATTTCCCCGTAACTTCGCCGTCGCGCAAGATTGCGGGCGCGCTTTCCGCCGGCTGCTCGATCATCCTGAAGGCATCGGAGGAGACGCCGGGCGGGGCCTGTCTGATCGCGCGCGCGTTCATGGACGCGGGCCTGCCCCCATGCGTGCTGAATCTCGTGTTCGGCAAGCCGTCGCGCATCTCCGAACACCTAATCCCGAAACCCGGTGTACGTCTGGTCACCTTTACCGGGTCGATACCGGTGGGCAAGAAACTCGCCGCACTCGCCGGCGCGCATATGAAGCCCGCAATCATGGAGCTGGGCGGACATGCCCCCGTGATCGTTTGCAAGGACGTGGACCCGGCCGCAACGGCGGCGAAATCGGTGATCGGCAAATCTCGAAACGCGGGGCAGGTCTGCGTGTCGCCGACGCGCTTCTACGTGGATGAGAGCATCTTCGAGACCTTCGCCCAGGGTTTCGCGGAAAAGGCGAAGGCCCTGAAGATCGGTAATGGATTGGACGAGGCGAACGATCTTGGGCCGCTGGCCAATTTCCGCCGCATCGAGGCCATGGAGATGTTCGTGGCTGACGCACGTGCAAAGGGTGCGCGCGTGCTGGCGGGCGGCGAGCGCGTCGGCAATCGCGGCTATTTTTTCCCCATGACCGTCCTCGCCAATGTCCCTGACGACGCCAAGGCGATGCAACAGGAACCATTCGGGCCGCTGGCGCTTATCAACCCGGTCAAGTCGCTGGACGAGGCTATCGGCAAGGCCAACGCGCTGCCCTATGGTCTTGCCGCTTACGCCTTCACGGCTTCAGCACGCAACGCCGAGCAGATCGCCGGGAGGGTCGAGGCCGGCAACGTCTCGATAAACCATTTCGTTGCCTCAAGTGCGGAGACGCCCTTCGGCGGCGTCAAGGACAGCGGCTATGGACGCGAAGGCGGAAGCGAAGGCCTGCAATGTTACACGGTGGTGAAGAACGTCTCCCACCTGACCGCCTAGGCGACGCGCGCATCGCGTCGCTCTTCACATGAGCCAGCTCACCGACCGCGAGCGTGCCCGCGCGCTGCAGAGACTCGACCGTCTCAGCGAGTTCATGGACAGCAAGTACCGGATACCTCTGACGGGCATACACTTCGGCTGGGACGCCATCGGCGGGCTGGTGCCGGTGGCGGGCGATGTGGCAACGACAGCGGTAGGCGCCTATCTGGTGTGGGAGGCGCGCAAGCTGGGAGCAACGGGCGGCCTTTTCGTCCGCATGGCGGGAAACGTGGCGCTGGACACGCTAATCTCGGTGGTGCCGGTAGTCGGGTCGGTTTTCGATATCTTCTTCCGCGCCAATGAGCGCAACCTCAAGCTGCTGCTCGATCATGTGCAGCAGATGGTGGAGAAGGACAGGGCACGGCAATCGGCGACGCGTCCCGGCAAGCGCTAGAAATACATGCCGCGCGCCGCGACCGGCCAGATATCCTCCACATGCGCGCTCTTGCTGCCCATTCCCCTGACACAGACATACCAGTCGTGCAGGTTGACGGTTGGGTCGCAATGGCCGGGAACGAGCAGGATCTTCTCGCCAAGCTCAGGAGGCCGGTTGGAGCCCTCCACGCGCAAGACGCCGTGTTCGTCTGACGGTGTGCCGTAGGCGAGGCCCGAGCGGGCAAAGGGCACGGGCATTCCCGAATCCACGCTCGCAGACTTGTGGCCTGCATCGACCACAGCAACGTTGTCGCCGGGACGGCTCATCACCGTCGCATAGACGAAGAGGGCATTCTCGAACTCGTCGAATTGCGAGCCGTCGGCATCGAGGTTACGGCCGTAGTCGGCGTCCATGAAGATATACGATCCGGACTGGAGTTCATTGTATACGCCGCTTCCAGCTTCGAAGCGGAACGTGCCAGTCCCCGCGCCTCCGACGATGGGGCAATCGATTCCCGCCCGCTCCAGCAGGCGAATGGTCTCCCGCGTCAGGTCGGCCGCCCTGTCGATGGCGGCCTTGCGCTCGGCGTATTTGCGGATGTGCTGGGCGGCGCCCTGGTAGGCCTGCAGGCCGGCAAATGCCAGGTGCGGCGACCGGTCGATGGCTTGTGCAAGGGCCAGCGCAGGCTCTCCCGGCGCAATGCCGCAGCGTCCCGCGCCCACGTCGATCTCGACAAGGGCGTGCAGAACGACGCCGGCATCGCGGGCAGCCGCCTCCGCCTGCGCCAACCCGTCCGGGTGATCGACGCAAAGGCCGATCCATTCGGCCTCCCGCGACAGCGCGGCGAGACGGTCGAGCTTACCGCGACCAATCACTTCGTTCGACACCAGCACGTTGGCGATTCCGGCCCGCAACATGACCTCGGCCTCGGAGACCTTCTGACAACATACGCCGACCGCACCGCGCTCGATCTGCATGCGCGCAATCACCGGGCTCTTGTGCGTCTTGGAGTGGGGCCGAAGGCGCAGCGCGGTGCCGGCAACTGCACCTGCCATGCGAGCAAGATTGCGCTCGAACGCATCGAGATCGAGCAGCAACGCCGGCGTGTCCACGTCGGCTATCGGCATGCCAATCCCGGCGTGCGGCGGCATCTTGGCGTGATCGGAATTCATGGTCGTCGACGTCCTTCGCGGTGAAGACTCTTATGAGGGAAAAATGCCTCAAATGCAGGCAGAAAAACCATCTCGTGGGAGGGTTCGGACATTCACTGCGATGCCTGTTTGTGAGATGATTTGTCTCAATTATTGCTAACAGAGGCCATTATCGTGTGGATTTCGGACTGGAACCGCGATAGCCTTCGGGCCACTGGGATGGGGTGCAAAAACCGCAATTTCGCACAGTTGGTCCGTGCGATGAGAGACGATAGCGCCCGGACAACGCAAAACCAG
>JAYZVT010000240.1:0-3868 GCA_036155355.1 Pseudomonadota bacterium | reverse complement strand
ATGTAATCGTGAATGTCCTGGCGGGCAAAATTCACGAAGTGGGTTTCCTTGCAGTAGGGACAGCCCTTCAGTTCCCAGAAGATGGCGAATCGCTTGCCCGCCGCGGACGCCGCACTCAGATCGTCATTCAGTTCAAGAAAGCTTTCCAGGAACCAGGGCTGGCGATAGAGCCCGTCCTCGGTCAACTCGGGACCGCTACCGGCAGCCAGTGGCAGGCGCGGCGAAATCCCCGCGCCCAGCACCGCAGCCGCGCCCAAAGTCAATGCTCGCCGTCTCGTAATCACGCTTGTCGCTCCGTTGTCAGCAGCCCTAATATATCTAAGCATCTGAATATGTGCATAGGGCCCATGCGCCGATATCTCGTTCTTGTGTTCATGCTCGCGGCACTCACGCCGGCCTGCGCCAATGAAGCCTATCTGGAGGGTTTCGAGGCGGCGAATCCCCATCTGCGTGTGGCAGTGAGCTACCTGCGCACCGGCAATAGCGATCTCGCCGCCATAGAAATCGAGTCATTTCAAGCCAAATGGGCACCGCTTCGGCAGAAGCTGCAACCTGGCCCGCTGGCAACCATGGTGGAAGGCGTAGGAGCGTCTGCGGCCAAGGCGCTCGAACAGGTCGACGCCGGCAAGCCTGACGAAGCGCGCAAGCTGCTGCTGGATGCGCGGCAACGTATCCACGATACCCATGCCGCCGCGGGTCTGAAGCCGTTCGCCGATTGCATCTGGTCCGCGATAAAGGTCGGTTATCCGCTTTGGGGATACCGCGAACCGCCGCCCAACCTGGGCGACGCGGTCACGGCGAAGAAGATCGTCGACGTGAACAACGCCTATCTGGCCGCTCTGCGGGGCTGCCGGAAGCGCGCACCCAAGGATGTCGCCGCCGACCCGGAATACACGCGGCTGATGGACAACGCGGACACCAGCCTTTCGGCGATACCGGCCACCGTCAAGGCGAAAGACGGCGGGCAGCTCTATCGCTATCTCATCGAGCTTCGCTCTATCGACCGGCTGCTTTATTTCCGCTTCGGCTGAACAGCGGCTAACCGACCTGCCCGAGCGCGGGCACGTATTCCAGAATCCAGTAAGCGATCGTCGCCATGCCGCCGGTCATGAACAGGATGCCAGTCAGCACGAGCATGACGCCCATGATCTTTTCCACCGTGCCCAAATGCTTGCGGAAGCGCGCCATGAACAGCATGAACGGACGGGCAAATGCAGCAGCGGCGAGGAATGGCAGGCCTATACCGAGCGAATAGGCGGTGAGCAGACGAGCCCCCTCACCCACGCTTTCCTGAGCGCCGGCGGAGAACAAGATCGCCGCCAGCACCGGGCCGGCGCAGGGCGTCCAGCCGAAAGCGAAAGCCAGTCCCATGACGAAGGCGCCGACCAGCCCAGGGGGCTTGCGCTCCACCTGTACCCGCGCCTCGCGATAGAGAAGCGCAATTCGGAAGACGCCAAGAAAGTGCAGCCCCATGACGAGGATGGCGGCACCGGCTGCGATGGCCAGCCAGTCCATATATTGCTGCACGAGCTGGCCGACGGCGCTTGCGCTTGCGCCAAGCGCTACGAAGACAGTCGTGAAGCCAAGCACGAAGACGAGGGCGGTCAGGAAGATGCGCCTGCCGCCGCTGCCGGGATCGCCGGTGCCGGTAAAATGGTCGATGCTGACGCCCGCCAGATAGCACAGATAGGGTGGAACGATGGGAAGTACGCAGGGCGAAATGAACGAGATCAGGCCGCCCAGAAATGCTCCGCCGAGACCGATGTCGAACACGCCAGCCCTCCCCTCACATCGATATATTCATATTTCGCAATATGAAGCCAGCGCCATCTCGGTGCCTTTTGCTCCCCCTCCCGTCCGCGCGCGATTGTATAGAAGATTCTGAATATGTAGACTCCGGCGCAGGCTGCTGCACGCAGGCCTTGCCGGAGTGAGTGATGGCTGTCTGCAAATACCTGGCTCAAAAGCTCACGGTGCCGGTCACACGAGCGCTTATGATGGCGCTGTGGCTGGTGATATTCGCACCTGCGAGCCCTGCGCAAGACCGGACCGCACACATAGGCGTACTGGCCTATCGCGGGGTCGATGTTGTGATCCAGCGCTGGCAGCCGCTCGTCGATTATCTCAACCACCAGGTCGAAGGCTGGCGCTTCGAACTTGTGCCAGTGACCCTCGTCACTTCGGTCGAGCTGCTCGAAGCCAGCAAGCTCGATTTCCTCGCCACCAACCCCGGCCATTTCGTCAGCCTGCGCGATCGCTTCGGCCTGAGCGCCATCGCGACGCGGGAGGCTGGGACACGGCACGGCGATGGCATCTTGCAATTCGGCACGGTCATACTTGTGCAGGCGGGACGCTCGGATCTGCGCACACTCGCAGACCTGAAGGGAAAGACGCTGGTGGCGGTCAGTCCCGATGCCTTCGGGGGCTTCCAGATGGCCTGGTATGAATTCCATCTGCAGGGCATCGATCCATTCAAGGATCTCGCCAGCATCCGCTATATCGGTTTCCCCCAGGACGCGATTGTAGACGCCGTGATTTCAGGCGAAGCGGACGCCGGCGTGGTGCGCTCCGGCCTCATCGAAGCAATGACCGCCGAAGGGCGGCTGGAGAAGGACAGTGTGCGGGCACTGCTCGACAACACACAGCTAAACCACCCCTTCCTGGTCAGCAGCCGTCTCTATCCCGAGTGGGCCGTCGCCATGCATCGCGCCACGGACCGCCATCTGGCCGAAGCTGTCGCGGCGGCACTGCTGCGGACGCAGCAGCCGGGCGTGGCGGCATCGGCGGGGCTTCCCGACAAGTGGTCGGTGCCGATGTCATACGAAGGCGTGCGCGAAGTGCTGGAGGCGTATCAGCGCAGTGTGTTGGGCGGAAACTCGGCCGAAGACGGCCACTTGTATCTGCGGACAGTCATATTCGCCGCCATCCTTGCGGCGATTGGATTCGCAGCAGGGCTGTTTTACGCACGGCGACGCCGCTACGCGACGCCGTCGGCTGCGGCCTCGGATATGGACGCGGGCCGCAAGGCGCGCTTCGACGAACTGACACAGCGCGAGCGCGAGATTCTTTCTCGGCTGTGCAGGGGCGAGCGGACGAAGCAGATCGCCGACGCCCTGCATATAAGCCCGCGTACGGTCGAATATCATCGCATGAACCTGTTGCAAAAGACCCGCACGCGCACGACGCCTAGAATGGTGCGCATCGCCACCCAGATCGGCTTCGACAGACTGCCGGAGGCCGGGGAAAAGCCCGTGAAAGCCCCGTAGTCTTGCTAGGTGAACCGAACCGGAAAATCAGCCAGAATGTACGCAAGGGCGGACGTTGATGAACCGCTCTCTACGAGGAGCCCATCGCGGGCCCGGGAGGAGAAAACCATGCGCTTATTGAGCCTGATTGCTGCCGCGTTGATTTCGGTTGCTATGTTCAGCAGTTCCGCGACGGCTGCGGATTCGCGCTACGGCCAGCAGAAGGTCGTCTATCACATCAACTACAAGGGCGGCGGCGACGACAAGGCGTACCGCGCCGCGCTCAGGAACGTGCTCAACCATATCAACGCGGTCGGGCGCGATAACATCGACGTCAAGGTTGTGCTGCACGGCGATGGCGTCGATCTGCTGAAGGATGCCGTCGGCAACGAGAAGCTTGCGTCCGACGTCACCAACCTGAAGACGATGAATGTCGCTTTTGCGGTGTGCAAGAACACGCTGACGGGCCGCAAGATCGACTACAAGAAGGACCTGTTCGAGGTCTTCGAGGACAACATCGTGCCGAGCGGCGTGGCCGAGCTGGCCTACCTGCAGCAGAAGGGTTACACCTACATCAAGCCCTGAGGCTCGCACGGTTATCGCGGACATTTCCGGGAGCGCCC
>JAYZVT010000239.1:0-4622 GCA_036155355.1 Pseudomonadota bacterium | reverse complement strand
GGCTTTGATCCGGTGAACGGCGACCGTATCGTCGAGATTGGCTGCGTGGAACTGGTCAACCACATTCCCAGCGGACGCTTCTGGCATTGCTATCTCAATCCCGAGCGGCCCATGCCGGATGCCGCCTTCAAGGTGCATGGCCTGTCGGACGATTTCCTCAAGGACAAGCCGCTTTTCTCCGCCGTGGCGGGGGATTTTCTCGCCTTCATCGAGGGCGCCAGCCTGGTCATACACAATGCCGGCTTCGACATCGGCTTTCTCAACGCCGAACTCGGCCGGCTGGGGTTGGAGCCGCTGACAATGGCGCGGGTGGTGGACACGCTGGCGCTCGCGCGTCGCAAGCATCCCGGTGCCCAGAACAGCCTGGACGCCTTGTGCAAGCGCTATCGGGTGGATGCCAGTGCGCGGCAGAAGCACGGGGCGCTGCTCGATTCCGAATTGCTGGCGGAGGTCTATATCGAGCTGATCGGGGGACATCAGGCGCGGCTGGAGTTGGCCGCCCAGGACATGGCCGCCGCGGTGCAGGCCGCGGCGACGGCTCCTGCCCAGCAAAGGCCACGGCCCCTGCTGCCCCGCTGCAGCACCGAGGAAGCGGCTGCGCACAGGGCGTTCGTGGCCGCGCTGGGAGCCGAGGCGATCTGGCTCCGATACGGCGAAGCGCAGGCGGTGGTGACGTCCGCCGACTAGTTGGCGGCGGGCTGGCGTCCAGACTTGATGCGATCGGCGTTCTGCACATAAAGCCGGCCGAAATCGATCGGGTCCAGATAGAGGGGCGGGAAGCCGCCTTCCTGGGTCAAATCCGACACGGTGCGGCGCAGATAGGGGAACATCAGTGTCGGACAGTCCACGAACAGCACTTTCTGCAACGTGTTCTCGGGAATGCCCTGCAGCCTGAACACCGAACCGTAGACCAGCTCGATATTGTAAATGACGCCCTCGTCGTTGGTCGTCTTGCCCTCGAAGAGCAGGGACACTTCGAAAACCTCGTCGGCCTGGCGCGCAACCTGGACGTTGATGTTGATATTCAGCTTGGGGTTGGTGCCGGGACTCTGAAGCGACTTGGGCGCATTCGGGCTCTCGAAGGAGAGATCCTTTACATACTGGGCGAGAATGGCGATGGCGGGACCTTCGCCGGGTCCGGCGGCCGGGGCTTTCATGGCGCCGCCCGCGCCGTCCTTGGGAGCGCCGTCCTTGGCGTCGGTCTTCTTCTTGGCCATGTCTGGTCCTTTCAGGGCACTTCGGAACAATTGCGTATTCGCACCGCGATCGCGGGCCTCGCTACCATGCCAGCCGCCCACCCGCAACTTTGCGTCGCCAGGGCCAGCGCGACCCGATGCTAGGGCCTGCGCCGCCAGGGCGAATTGGCGGGACGCTCATCGTGCTCGGAAGGCTTCTCCCGGCCAGGGTGGATCTCGTGATAGTCAGTCTCGATCACCGGTCCGGATTCATCGTTGTGCCGTCTGGAGGGCTCGGAAAACGGGTCAAACCCGTGAATCTCCACCTTGCCGGAGCGCTTTGCGAATGCCAGCAGCCTTGCCGCCAGCCAGCGGCGGACCGTTGGAACCAGCAACAGGAATCCGGCCGTATCGGTAATGAGGCCGGGCGTTAGCAGAAATGCGCCCGCTACGAGAAGGCAGGCGCCGTCGACCACGGAATCCATCGGCATTTCGCCCCGGTCGAGGGACGCACGGGCTTGTGCCAGAACGGCCAGTCCCTGGCGCTTGAGCAGGGCGACCCCGACAACTGCGGTGGAAAGGACCAGCGCCACGGTGGGTAGAAGGCCGACCTGCTTGCCGATCTCGATGAGCAGAAGGATTTCCGCCAGCGGGACTGCGACAAACAGGACGAACAGCCAGCGCGTCATGGCCACATCCGCAGAACTTGCAGGAAAGCGCCCGGATTACCATGTCCTGAATGAGAGTTGGCTTGCTCCGGGCTATGCCTTAAGTTGACCATGAACGACCGTGAGTGTTGGTTTGCGCCGGCTCTCCGGCCGGGCGACGAACAGGACGCCGCCGGCGTCCTCCGCGCACTATCGCTGGTGGTTCTAACACGATGAACGAAACTTTCGACATCTATACGCTGCTGTTCCTTGTTCTGGCGGTAGCCATATTCCTGCGGCTCCGCAGCGTTCTTGGACGGCGCACCGGCAATGAGCGCCAGCCTTTCGACCCCTACACCCGTGCTCCCGAGACCAAGGGCAAGCAGCCGTCCACGGCAGACACGCGGGGCAGCGTGGTGCGCCTGCCGCGCGGTGAAGGCCAGGGCGGGCTTCAGACCGCGGAGATGGACGCGCGGATCAAGGATTTCGCGCCCAAGGGCAGCGCGCTTGCCAAGGGGCTCAAGGCGATCATGTCGAACGACGCCAGTTTCGATCCCAACGAATTCCTGAAAGGCGCCAAGGCCGCGTATGAGATGATCGTGGTCGCGTTCGCATCCGGCGACCGGCGCGCGCTCAAGCAGTTGCTGAACAAGGATGTTTATGACGGCTTTGTTGGCGCAATGGATGAACGCGAGACGCGCGGCGAGCTGGTCGAGTCGAGCTTCGTCGGCATTGATCGCGCCGACATCATCGAAGCGGAAATGAAGAGCCGCTCCGCGCAGGTGACGGTGAAGTTTGTCAGCGACCTCATCACCTCGACGCGCGACAAGGACGGCAAGGTGATCGACGGCGACCCGAAGAAGGTGCGCGAGGTCACGGACATCTGGACCTTTGCCCGCGATGTCACCTCGCGCTATCACAACTGGAAGCTGGTGGCCACGGAGGCCGCCAATTAGCCGGAGCGGTCCCGCCGATGGCCGCACCGCTCTCCACGCCCGCGCGCCATGACCGCGATATTGCGGCGCTACTTTCCGCTCCTTGTCGCACTCGCCGCCGTCATCCCGGCAGCAATCTATTTCATCTGGACATTTGAACGCGGAATGAGTTCCGCCCGGCCGCGCCTCACGGCAACAAGTTTCGATCGGGTCCCCGGCTGGGACGGCGACGATCACGCAGCGGCACTGGGCGCGTATCTGCGCTCCTGCGCCCGCATCGAGGCGTCGGGCAAGGCGTCACCGCTGATGCAGGCTTGCCTGGCAGCGAAGAAGTCTGCACGGGACGCAAAGGCCGCGCGCGCCTTCTTCGAGACCTGGTTCATTCCGTTTCACTATCCGGGCGACGACGGCGGCTGTGTCACCGGCTACTACGAGCCGGACCTGGCCGGCGCACGCACGCGAGGGGAGGGCTTCGCCGTGCCGGTTTACCGCCGTCCGGACGACCTGGTGCAGTTGTCACCGGACGTGGAGCGAGCGAAACACAACGATCAGATTACGGCGGGCCGCATGGAAGGCGGCAAGGCGGTTCCCTATGCGACGCGGGCGGAGATCGAGGAAGGTTCCCTAAACGGGCGTGGCCTGGAACTCATGTGGCTCGCCGATCCCATCGACGCCTATTTCATGCATGTGCAAGGTTCCGGGCGCATTGCGCTGGCCGAGGGCGGTCATGTGCGGATTGGCTACGCGGCCAAGAATGGTCATCCCTATACCGGCATCGGGCGCCTCCTCATCGAGCGCGGCGAGATCAGCCGCGAGGCCATGTCGATGCAAGCGCTGAAGGCCTGGCTGCGCGCGCATCCCGGGGAAGCCAAGGCGCTGATGCGCGAGAACAAATCCTACATCTTCTTCCGCGAGCTGCCTCCGGGGGAAGGCGATCTTGGCCCCATTGGTGCGCAGGGCGCACCGCTGACGGCGGGGCGCAGCCTTGCCGTGGATGGCAGCCTGCATGATCTCGGCTCGCCGATCCTCGTCAGCGCGCCGGACCTCACCCTTCATGGCGAACAGGGCTTCAACCGGCTGATGATCGCCCAGGACGTGGGTTCGGCCATCAAGGGCGCGCAGCGCGGTGACATCTTCTGGGGCTCGGGCGACGCCGCCGGTGAGATCGCCGGGCGCACGCGCCACAAGGCCAGGTTCTACATCCTGCTGCCGAAGGCGGGGCTGCCGGCTTCCTAGGAACGCGGGGGCGAATGGCGAAGAAGCGACAGGACAAGGCCGGCTCCACCGATAGGGGAGATGACGACCTGTCGCTGTGGGAAAAAGTGGCACAAACCGTCGCGCCGCTCGGCAGGAGCAAGAAGAACCGGGTGCCCAGGGTGGCCACACCGAAGCCGAAGGACAAACCGCACGGGAAGGCCCGGCGCAAGCCGGCCAGTGAAGCTGCGCCGCCGCCGCTCCCGCCGCGCAAGCCGCCCGCGCCGCCACCGCTCAACCGCTTCGATGCCCGCGAGCAGCGCCGGCTCGCCACCGGCCGGAGTGACATCGACGCGCGCATCGATCTGCATGGGATGCGCCAGCGCGAGGCGCATTCGGCGCTGCGCGCCTTCCTGCTGCGCTCGCAGCAGCGCGGTCACAGGACCGTTCTGGTCATAACCGGCAAGGGCGCGCCACGCGGCACGCAAGACCTTGCGCCGGGCGAAGGCCGGGGCGTGCTGCGCCGGGCGGTGCCCCTGTGGCTCGAGGAGCCGGAGCTGCGCCAGGTGGTGGTGAGCCACACGGCCGCCCACATCCGCCATGGCGGCGACGGCGCGCTCTATGTGCGGCTGAGGAAGGCGGCGCGCTAGCTTCTAGAGAATGAACTTCGA
>JAYZVT010000238.1:0-2949 GCA_036155355.1 Pseudomonadota bacterium | reverse complement strand
GTCCCGGCTGCGCCAGGAGCTGAGCGACCTGCGGCAGGGTGAGGCGGAAGAGACGGCACTGCTGCGCAGCGAGTTGCAGCGGCTTGCCGACATGATGATGGCCGCACCCTTGCCCGAGCGCGTGACGGAGATGCAGGAACAGGTTGCCGACATGGCGGCTGCGAAAGAGACGCCCGAAAGGGACGTCGAATCGGGCAAATCCAGGTCAGGCGGCAAGCGCAAGCGCCTGCGCGACCGGCTCAAGGTCCTGCGCGCCAAGGAAAAGGCCAACGCTTGAGCCTTATCCGGTGGCGAGGAATACGCGCTCGTCCCGCCACATCTTCAGCGCCGTCAGCTGGCCGCTGAACCATGCTCCCGTATCAATGCAGATGCGATTTTTGCGGACGACCGGCGCATCCCCCGGTGTGTGTCCGTGGATGACCATCCTGCCCAGGTCCTTGTCGCTGTGCAGGAATGGCGACCGGATCCACAGCATGTCATGGGAATCTTGCTGATCGAGTGGCACGCCCGGACGCACGCCGGCATGGACGAAATGATATCCCCCCGCGGCATGCCAGTGCTGAAGCCCGTCGAGGAAATTGCGATGCGCGGTCGGCAGGAGACGGGTGAATTCCTTCCTGCAGTCTTCAGCTCTGCCTTCCGCCCAGTGAATGTCGCCGGCGTCGATACCGTAGGACTCGACCGTCGCCTCCGCGCCATTCGACATCCAGTGCTCCATGTCGTCGCCATCAAGGAAGTCGAGAAGCATCCTCTCATGGTTGCCCATGAGGCAAGTGACGGAGAAACTGTCCGGAAGGCCCGAGAGCAAAAGTTCAATGACGCCACGGCTGTCCGGTCCCCGATCCACATAGTCGCCGAGAAAGACCAGCCGGAGATCGTCGGCGCCGGTCCCGCGCGCGTCCGTGTCGATCCTGCCGAGCAGTTCGGCAAGCAGATCGGCGCGCCCATGAATGTCGCTTAACGCATAGATTACGGCGCCATCCGGGGCGCGATAGGAAACGTCCTTCGGCAACTTGCCTCCCAGGTGTCAGGTTGAAGACGCTGAGTGGGTAACGCGTCGGCGCCGCATCGGCTCCACGGAAATCTAGTAGTGCAGCACCACAACTTCCTGGGATCCGGTGACGCCCTGCACGTCTGTTTTCACTCGCTCGGGCTTTCCGGAGGCCGAATATCCCTGCGTGATTCCGAGATCGAATGTCTCGCCCGTCGTCACCGCGCGCGCTTTCAGCGCCTTGTTGTGCTTCTCCAGCTTCGCCGCCAGATTCACCGCCGATCCGATCACCGTGTATTCGAGCCGGTTCTGGCCGCCCACCGCTCCAAAGACGAGCGGCCCGGACGCAACGCTCACATTGACGGCGATCGGCTTCGCGCCGGCGGCGCGCCGCTCCGCCTCCCAGGCTTCCGCGACGGCGACGATCTCGTCCGCCGTGGTCAGCGCGTCCGCGGCGAAACTATCGCTTTCATACGTAGCTCCGAAGGTGGCCATGATGCCGTCGCCGAGAAACTTGTCGATGGTCCCGCCATTCTTCTGGATCACGGGTACGATGCGCGACTGGTAGTCGGCGAGCAGCTTTATCACGTCGCCCGGTTCCATGCCCGTGGCGAGCGGCGTGAAGCCACGGATGTCCGTATTCAGGATGGCCGCTATGCGCTTTACGCCTTCCCCGGCCGCGATCTCGCGCGCAGCGCCACGAATCTGTGTCGCCACGCCTTCATCGAAGAAGCGCGACAGGTCGCGCGCCGCCGTGCTTTCCGCCACCGCCTCGACCAGCAAACGCCGCCCGCGCTTCAGGACCAGCGCCAGCACGAAAGTCACCGTGAGTATGGTGATGATCTTGTCGAACTCCGCGCCTAGCAGGATCGAGTTGCTGGTCATGTACTGGACGTAGTTGCGCGTTACCATGCTGTCGCTCGGATCGACGCGGATGACATAGATCACCATGGCCAGCCATCCCAGTGCCGAGGCGACGCCGGAGGCAATGACGAAGCGCGGCTGGAAACGCAGTCCACGCAGCGCGATGAAAATGAACACGTAGAGCAGCGTCGGCGCCTTGAGGAAGAACGACGCGGGCTGCTGATACTGGATGTGGAAGCTGAAAATGAGCGACATCAGCAGCACTACGTCCAGTACGATGGAGAGATAGACCGCCCAGTCCGGCATCCGCCTGTACATCGCCCACATCAAGCCGAGCAGGGTGAACACGAGATAGCCGCCGAGCACATAAGGCACCGGCGAGAAGGCCGTTCCGGCATCGGTCTTCGGTGAGATCAGATAGAGAAAGCCGAATAGGCTGACGATGGCGAGCTGGATGATCTTGATGAGGACTTCGCTCGCGTCCTCCTGCCGGACGATGGCTCGCACTACGCGTTCTGGCAGTTTCTTCAGCCCCTGCGGCGAACCGATGTCCTGCCGCAAGGCGGTCAGCAATTGCTTCGGCCTGGCTTCCGCGTGCTCCGCCGCACCCGTCTCGGTCATGACCGGATGATCCTCCTGTAGTGGCGGCAAAGGCTAACATGGCCGGAGGCCGTCAGGCGGCAGATTTCCTTGAATACGGCCACCCGGGCGGCCCGGTCCGGGCGTCGCTGTTAACCGCGTTGCTTAAGCCTCTCGAAACGCATAGGTCGTAAGATTTTGCCGAAAATTGAAGAGGTTGTGTCGGATCGCCCAGATGACAAGCACCAACGGCGAAGACAGTATCGAGCAGGCTGCGGACGCTAGTGGTTCGGCGCCGGCGGATGTGGCCGCCCATGCGGCCGATTCCGAGGCACTTCTCGCCTTGGTCCATGAGACCCTG
This sequence comes from Pseudomonadota bacterium, assembly GCA_036155355.1. Lineage (GTDB taxonomy): Bacteria > Pseudomonadota > Alphaproteobacteria > Rhizobiales > Methyloligellaceae > JAYZVT01. The sequence continues at coordinate 154 of JAYZVT010000238.1, read as the reverse complement.
GAGACGCTGCTGCGCAGGGGCATTTCTGCCGCCGACCTTGCTCCGCTGATGCGGTTGCGCGACGTCGTCGGCAATCTCGACACTTCAGGTTCGGGCAGCTACGACTTCGGTGTCCCGCACCCGTCGTCTCACGAGGCGCGCAACCGCGAGAACG
>JAYZVT010000237.1:0-4649 GCA_036155355.1 Pseudomonadota bacterium | reverse complement strand
ATTGCGCGACTGAACAGCGTTATGGCCACCGCTGTCAGAATCATCGTGCCGAAGAGGACAGGAATGTATCTGGGTGGCACCACCAGCAGGACACCGACGCCAGCCGCGGTGCCAACCATGACACCGGCGTTGATCGTCACCCACTCGGAGCGGTCAATGAAATGCCAGTCGCGCCACGAGGTCATGCAAGCGAGGCACACTGCCGCCACGATCAGCGGTCCGGGCACCAGTGCAGGGTTGAGAAGCGCAAGAAAGGGTACCGCCACCAGCGCGATGCCGAAGCCGATTCCCGCTTGCACGGCCGCGCCAACGCAGACGATGCCTGCCGCTGCCATCAGGTCGAATACCGTATAGTCCGCAAGCACCAATGCCTCCCCTGCGGCTTCGTATCCAGCGCCGCCGGCCTGCTTCAGCCGCAGATCTTGCTGCCCAGCTCGTCTTCGATATGCACGCGGATGATGTCATCAATGGTGGCTTCGGCCCTGAAGCCAAGTTCGAGCGCACGGCGCGTATCGAATTCCCGCGGCCAGCCGGAGATGATCTTCTCCACAGCCGGATCGGCTTGGCGGCGGATCAGCTTCGCCGCCTTGTCGCCGGCAAATCGCCGGAGCGCTGCGATCTCGTCTCCGACCGTCGCCGAAACGCCGGGCAGGGTGAGGCTTCGCCGGGGACCGACCTGCTCCAGATCGAGACCCGCCGCATGGACCAGGAACTCCACGGCGGCACGCGGACTGGCGAACCAGTGGCGCACGTCCTCCGGGACCGGTAGCACCGCTTCCTGTCCAACAAGCGGCTCGCGCAGGATTCCAGAGAAGAATCCGGATGCTGCCTTGTTGGGCTTGCCTGGTCGGATGCATATGGTCGGCAGCCTCAGTCCGATGCCGTCGAATATGCCGCGTCGGCTGTAGTCCGCGAGCAGAAGTTCCCCGATCACCTTTTGGGTGCCGTAGCTGGTCAAGGGCGCCGGGATGAAATCGTCACCAATCCTGTCTGGGAAAGGCGCGCCGAAGGCGGCGATTGATGACGTGAAGACAACCCGTGGGCGGTAAGGCGACTTGAGACCCTCGGCGCGGATTGCGTCAAACAGCTGTCGGGTTCCGTCCAGGTTGATGCGGTAGCCCTTGTCGAAGTCCGCCTCAGCCTCTCCCGAGACGATGGCGGCGAGGTGAAATACGACGTCCGGTCTGTCGCCGATAAGCTTCGCCGCGGTTCCATTGGAAGACAAGTCGGCAACGGAGGCGGTCACGCTTCCGGCAAATGCTGCTGGCCTCTGCGGTTCGACAACGTCACATAGGTTGAGTGCGCTGATTTCGCGCCCGGCCAGCGCGCCATCCGCGGCAAGGCGATCGACCAGCTTGCGCCCGATCATCCCGCCGGCGCCTATGATGAGTATCTTCATGCCCAATGCTCCGGCAATGGCCCCGCGAGCGGACGGATATGCAGGCTACACATAGCAGGGGCCATCGATCAGCGGATAGGCGGCAAGAAAACTCTCGTCGACTTCTATGCCGATGCCCGGTCCATCGAGCGGCCTCACCTTGCCATCCTTGTCCAGGCTGTATGGCGCGGTGCCCAGTTCGTCACGGAAATGGTTGCAAATGGTCACGTCGCCTTCGAAGTAGCCGGGGTTATCCACGGAAACCAGTGCATGAATTGAGGCCGCCATGTTGAGCGCGGTCAGCGATGTGTGCGGGTTAAAGCTGATCTTCCACGCCGACGACATGGCAGCGATGCGCATCGCCTCGCTCACGCCTCCCGTCTTGGAGAGATCGGGCTGCATGAAGCTCACGGCACCATCCTCTATCAGCCGGGAAAACTCGTAGCGCGTATAATGGTTCTCGCCAGCGGCAAGCGCGACTGTGCCCAATGCCGCCGCGTCCATGCCAGTGAGCAGCTCGCCCATGGTGGTGTCGATCAGTTTGGCGATGGCGCCTGGAGCCCGGCCGTGATGGGCCTCTCCCCAGCCGGTGATGCCCTCATCCGTCTCCACCTTTACCAGCACCGCATCGCGTTTGACCGCACGGCCGATACCCAGGGTGACGTTCTGGCCCTCGGGCACCCGGTAGGAGACAGGCTGTGCCTTGATGCTTCTGATCTTCACAAGGGATTTCCCGCAACCGGATGGAACGACTCAAACATTCGAAACATGCAGGGGCGGGACCCGGCGGGCCCAGGGGAGGGCTTCCTCCAGACGCGCGGCAAGCTGTATCAGCATGTGTTCGCAGGCCGCACGGGCGCCGAGCTGCACGCCTATGGGCAGGCCTGATGCGCTCATGGCCAGCGGCAGCGAGATTGCCGGCGTACCCATTATGTTGTGGGGCACCGTGAACTGGCAGGGCGCTGCAAGGATCTCCTCCGCGAAATTGTCCATGGTCACGTCGGTGCGGCCGAGGTTGTAGAGTCCATGCGGCTCTGATACCCGCGCAGTGGTTGGGGAAAGCCATATGTCAAAGCTGTCGAAGAAGGCGGCAAGCTCGCGCCGCGCCGCATTGACGGCAGCCATCGAAGCGATGAACTGCGCCGGCGTGATGGTCTTTGCATATTCGTAGATGCGCAGTGTGACCGGTTCCAGCGTATCCGGGCCAGGCTTGCGCCCGGTCTTGCGTCCATAACCTTCAGCGCGGGCGTCGAACCCGAAGAACCAGATATTGTCGAAGCGCCGCAATATTTCCACGCCATCCGCAAGACGTGGTCCGGTCTCGCTGACATGGTGTCCCATGTCGGCCAGAAGCGACGCCGTATTCTTTACGGCGTCCGCGACCTCGGGTTGCGTAGGTACGCCGAACAGCGCATCAACCGACCAGCCAATCTTGAGCTTTTGCGGCCGCGACTTCAGGAAGTATGCGTAGGGCTTCTCAGATCGCGGCAGGGGAAACGGATCACCGGTTTGCTCTATGGCAAGACAGTCGAGCATCGCCGCCGTGTCACGTACTGACTTGGTCTGCACGAAATGAGTAGCAAGTCCAAAGCCGTTCTCGTCGATTGCCGGACCAAATGAAATGCGCCCGCGCGAGGGCTTCAGGCCAACGCCGCCGCACCAGCTTGAGGGTATGCGGATCGAGCCGGCGATGTCGGTGCCATGCGCAATCGGAACCATGCCCGAGACCACTGCGGCAACGCCGCCGCCCGTGGAGCCGCCAGCCGAATAGCCTTGCTTCCACGGAGTCGAGGTATTTCCGTAGAGAACGTTCTCGGCCGTTCCGGCCATGGAATATTCCGGCGTGTTTGTCCGACCAATGATGTTGACGCCAGCCGCGCGGATCAGACGGGCGTAGTTGGTGTTCACCTCGACCTGCATCCCCTGGCAAAGCCGGCTGCAATTCTCTATCAGGCGACCGGCCTCGTGACCGAACACGTCCTTGATGAGCAGCGGTACACCCCGGAAGGGTCCGCTGCCGAGACTGCGATCATCGAGGGCTTCGATGCGGTCCTTGTAAATCTCTACAACTGCATTGACCTGGGGATTGATCGTCTCGATGGCGCGGACGGCCGTTCTCGCCGCTTCCTTGGGAGATACCTGGCCGCTGGCCAGCAGTTCGGCCAGTCCGAGCGCGTCGTAGCCTGCGTATTCCGGGAGGTCCATATGTAGGTGTCCGGCGTGAGAGAGGCGCTGGCAGGTTATTCAGTCTCGCCCGCCATGACGCAGCGATCAACTGGAGCTGTAGAGCGCCTCGGTTTGGGCGCATGTTTCTCCACGGGACATTCAGAAGCCAGCGGTTCTTTCTCGTTTCAATAGTTATAGAAGTATTGTAATAAATAGTCATGGAATCCAGGGAAGCTGTCACCGCCCTCTCGGCATTGGCTCAGGAACACCGCCTTGCCGTGTTCCGCTTGCTGGTGCGCCAGGGTCCGGGAGGGCTGCCAGCCGGTCGTATCGCATCGGAACTCGGGCTGGCGCCTGCGGCGCTTTCCTTCCACCTCCAGGAACTCGACCGTGCTGGACTTCTCATCTCCGCGAGGGAAGGCCGTTTCATCCGCTATGCGGTCTCCGTTGAGGGAATGCGCAGGCTGCTCGCATTCCTGACCGAGGATTGCTGCGGAGGCGATCCCGGCCTGTGCGGCGCGGCGATCGCGAGCGCTTCGGCGCTTTGCAGTGGAGGAGAGAAGTGATCCATGAGTGAGAAAGTCATGAACGTATTGTTCCTGTGCACCGGCAACTCGGCCCGGTCAATACTCGCCGAGTGCCTGCTCAACCGGGAAGGGGCGGGGCGCTTTCGCGGCTACAGCGCCGGCAGCCATCCCGCCGGCAAGGTCAATCCTCTGGCCATCGATCTGCTCCGGAAGGAAAACCACGACGTATCGGGCCTAAGGTCCAAGTCATGGGACGAGTTCGCCGGCAATGGGGCGCCAAAGATGCATTTCGTCTTTACCGTCTGTGACGACGCTGCCGGAGAAACCTGCCCCGTGTGGCCCGGCCAGCCGATGACGGCTCATTGGGGCCTGCCTGACCCGGCCGCGGTAGAGGGCACGGAAGCTGAGATGCGGTTGGCATTCGCCGATACCTTGCGGATGCTGCGCCAGCGCATCTCGATATTCGTCAATTTGCCAATGGCGTCGCTCGAGCGTATGGCCTTGCAGAAGCGCCTCGATGAGATCGGAAAGTTGAGCCGGACAGCAGAGAAGTCCCGCGCGTGAACCGGATGCGGCTG
>JAYZVT010000236.1:0-4870 GCA_036155355.1 Pseudomonadota bacterium | reverse complement strand
GCCCAGGCCAGGCAGACGGTGGAGTCCTGCCCGCCTGAAAACAGCACAAGCGCCGCCCCTTTGCCGTCGGGCATAACCATTGCTCGGCCCTTTCGCTCGCCTGACCAGTCGGCTAATAGGTGGCGGACAATCGCATGGGGCAGATAAGCCCCGCAACACTGGCCAACAGCAAGGTAAACCCCATGACGGCGATCCTTGAGCTCACCGGGCGCGAAATTCTCGACAGCCGCGGCAACCCCACTGTGGAAGTCGATGTCCTGCTCGAGGACGGCTCATTTGGCCGCGCTGCTGTGCCTTCTGGAGCTTCGACCGGCGCGCATGAGGCCCACGAATTGCGCGACGGCGGCAAGCGCTATCTCGGCAAGGGCGTGCGCAAGGCGGTTGCCGCCATCCGCGGCGAAATCCGGAAGGCCCTCATCGGCATGGACGCTGACGACCAGCGCCTGATCGACGCGACACTGTGCAAGCTCGATGGCACGCCCAACAAGGCCCGTCTTGGCGCCAATGCGCTTCTCGGCGTATCGCTTGCCGTCGCCAAGGCGGCGGCCGAGGCAGGGGGGCTGCCGCTCTACCGCTATCTCGGCGGCTCCAATGCCCATGTGATGCCAGTGCCGTTGATGAACATCGTCAATGGCGGCGCCCACGCCGACAACCCCATCGACATCCAGGAATTCATGATCATGCCGGTCTCGGCGCCGTCCTGCGCCGACGCCGTTCGCATGGGCGCAGAGATATTCCACACCCTGCGCAAGGGCCTCAAGGATGCCGGGCACAACACCAATGTAGGCGACGAAGGCGGCTTCGCGCCCAATCTCGCCTCTGCCACAGAAGCACTCAACTTCATCATGAAGGCGATCGAGAAGGCCGGATACAAGCCGGGCAGCGACGTCGTGCTGGCGCTCGATTCTGCCTCGACAGAGTTCTACGCCAAGGGCAAGTACCGCCTGGAAGGCGAGGGCAAAACCCTCGACAGCGATGGCATGGTCAAATACTACGCCGACCTTGTTTCGAAATATCCGATCGTCTCCATCGAGGACGGCATGGCGGAGGACGACTGGAAGGGTTGGAAGGCGCTCACGGATGAGATCGGCGGCAGGTGCCAGCTTGTCGGCGACGACCTCTTTGTCACTAATCCGCAGCGCCTGAAGAAGGGCATCGACAAGGGCATCGCCAACTCGATCCTGGTCAAGGTCAACCAGATCGGCACGCTGACGGAGACGCTCGACGCCGTCGCCATGGCCCAGCACGCCAGCTATACAGCCGTAATCTCCCATCGCTCGGGCGAGACGGAAGACGCCACCATCGCCGACCTCGCCGTCGCCACCAATGCCGGCCAGATCAAGACCGGCTCACTGTCCCGTTCCGACCGCCTGGCGAAATACAATCAACTCATCCGCATCGAGGAGGAGTTGGGCACCGCCGCGCGCTATGCGGGCAGGAGCGTGCTGCGCAAGGCGCAGTAACTACTCGTTAAGCCGAACACGCCTATTCTGATGACTCGGACTCAAGCGAATCGGTCACGCATCACAGAAGAACCGCATGCGTCTGCGCAAGCTCATATTTCCGGTCATCTGCATCGCCCTCATGGGCTATTTCGGCTACCACATGTTCGTGGGCAATCACGGCCTGGGCGCACGCGACCGCATCAGCAAGCAGATCACCATGCTCGATGGCGAACTCAAGGGCCTGAAGGCTGTGCGCTCGCAGCTCGAGCGGGACGTGGCGCTGCTACGCGCCGAGCGTCTCGACCCGGACATGCTCGATGAGCGCGCCCGCGCCATCCTGAATTTCGCCCATCCCAACGACCTCGTCATCATCGACAAGCGCGCAGCGGAAGCCCTGCCGCGCTGACCCACAGCAATGCTGCATTGCAATGGCAGCATGCGTCCGCTTTCCGTTACAGATCAGTACGCTAGTCGCCAGTGACGCGGCGCCCGCGCGTCTGGCATCCGCCGGATACTTCGTGTAACGTGACCTCAAAGGGGAACGTATCAGGGAGGCCGCATGTCAGCGTCCGACGACAGCATCGGCGGAGGGTCACGCTATTTCGGCGCCAGCGCGCCGGCCTATGGCGCCTCGCAGGGCGAAGCCTACGCCAGCACTGCCGCCGCTCAGGGCGCATCAACGGACTTCACTCCCGACGAGGAGCGCGAAGCCTACCGCAATATGCTCCTCATCCGCCGCTTTGAGGAAAAGGCCGGCCAGCTCTACGGCATGGGCCTCATCGGCGGCTTCTGCCATCTCTATATCGGCCAGGAAGCCGTCGTCACCGGCATGCAGATGTCGGTCAAGGAGGGCGACCAGGTCATCACCACCTATCGCGACCACGGCCACATGCTGGCCTGCGGCATGGACCCGAAGGGTGTCATGGCCGAGTTGACCGGACGCCGCGGCGGCTACTCGCGCGGCAAGGGCGGCTCCATGCACATGTTCTCCGTGGAGAAAAATTTCTACGGCGGCCACGGCATCGTCGGCGCCTCTGCGCCGCTTGGCGCCGGTCTCGCCTTCGCCAACAAGTACCGCGGCAACGACAATGTCTGCCTGACCTATTTCGGCGACGGCGCGTCCAACCAGGGTCAGGTCTATGAGAGCTTCAACATGGCCAAGTTGTGGAAGCTCCCGGTCATCTTCATCATCGAGAACAACAAGTATGGCATGGGCACGCGCATCGACCGTTCGTCCTCAACTACCGACCTGTCGCAGCGTGGCCTCAGCTTCGGCATTCCGGGTGAGCAGGTAAACGGCATGGATGTGCGTGCCGTCAAAGCCTCCGGCGAGAAGGCTATTTTGCGCGCCCGCGCCGCAGAGGGGCCCTACATACTCGAGATGCTCACCTACCGCTATCGCGGACACTCCATGTCGGACCCGGCGAAGTACCGCTCCAAGGAAGAAGTGCAGAAGATGCGCGAGGAGCAGGACCCGATCGAGCAGAGCCGCTCACGCATGCTCCGCACCGGGGTTGCAAGCGAGGACGACATCAAGGCCATCGACAAGGATATTCGCGCCGTCGTCAATGAGGCCGCCGAATTCGCCCAGAACGATCCCGAGCCCGATGTGTCGGAGCTTTGGACCGACGTGACTGTTTGATTTCCCGATGATGTAGGCTTCGCCTGCATCACCGCCGCGTCATCAGAGAGGCCCAGTAACGCGACATGCCCATCCAGATTCTCATGCCAGCCCTGTCGCCTACCATGGAGGAGGGCAAGCTTGCCAAGTGGCTCGTCAAGGAAGGTGACGAGGTCAAGGCCGGGGACGTCATCGCTGAGATCGAGACCGACAAGGCAACCATGGAAGTCGAGGCGGTTGACGAGGGCACCCTCGGCAAGATCCTCGTCGCCGAAGGCACCGAAGGCGTGAAGGTGAACACGCCCATCGCCACTATCCTTGGCGATGGCGAGACTGCTGGCGCATCAGCCCCAGCACCGGCTGCGTCTCCCCGGCCGGCAGAGCAAGCTGCGCCCGCAACTGCATCTGAACCGCCCGGGCCCGCGGCGAAGTCCAACGGTGATGCGCGCCCCGCCGCGTCCGCCGGCAACGGTCATGCCGTCCCTACGGCGGCGGCCGACCCGGAAGTCCCGGCGGGAACGCAGATGGTCTCCATGACCGTTCGCGAAGCCCTGCGCGATGCCATGGCCGAGGAAATGCGCCGGGATGGCGATGTATTCGTCATGGGCGAGGAGGTGGCCGAGTATCAGGGCGCCTACAAGGTTACGCAGGGGCTGCTGGATGAATTTGGGGCGCGCCGCGTCATCGACACACCCATCACCGAAATCGGCTTTGCCGGCCTCGGTTGCGGCGCGGCCTTCGCGGGATTGAAGCCGATCGTGGAGTTCATGACCTGGAACTTCGCCATGCAGGCGATAGACCACATCATCAACTCGGCAGCGAAGACGCGCTACATGTCCGGCGGCCAAATGGGATCGCCGATTGTGTTCCGGGGGCCGAACGCCGCCGCGAGCCGCGTCGCCGCGCAGCACTCTCAGGATTACGCGGCCTGGTATTCGAACATTCCGGGCCTCATCGTGATTTCGCCTTACTCGGCGTCCGACGCCAAGGGCCTTCTGAAAGCAGCGATCCGCAATCCGAACCCCGTCGTCTTCCTCGAACATGAATTGCTCTATGGCGACACGATGGACGTGCCGGACGTTGATGACTGGGTGCTGCCCATTGGCAAGGCCAAAGTCGCGCGCGAGGGAACCGACGTCACCATCGTTTCCTATTCCCGCGGCGTGAAGTTTTCCCTTGAAGCGGCGGAGAAGCTTTCCGAAGAAGGCGTCTCGGCTGAGGTGATCGACTTGCGCACGCTGCGTCCTATGGATGTCGATACCGTTCTTGAATCGGTGCGCAAAACCAACCGCGTCGTCACCGTGGAAGAAGGCTGGGCCCCCTGCGGCGTCGGCGCTGAAGTCGGCTGGCAGGTGACCCAGCATGCATTCGATTATCTCGATGCGCCGCCCGCGCGCGTGACGCAGGAAGACGCGCCGCTTCCCTACGCCGCCAATCTCGAAGCCCTGAGCCTTCCCAATGCGGCGAAGATCGTGAAGGCGGTAAAGCAAGTGATGTACAGGGATTAAGGGGGGAACCAAATGCCTGAGAATTTTTTTAAGCGACATCAATACACCTTTGCGGGAATTGGCGCGATCGCCGCTGTTGCCGCGGGCGTCTTCACTTTCGTCGGAAATTCCTCCACCCGAAATGAGATCAGCGACAATTCAGGCACGGTAATTGGCGTTGGCGAACAGGTGACGCTGGAAACGGGCGCTGTCACAATCAATGAATATGACGGCAATGCGGAACTGAAGCGCGCTGTTAAATCGAAGCTGAGCGCCGCTCACAAGGAGTGTGGACGTCTTAGTGATGTATGGAACCG
>JAYZVT010000235.1:0-8455 GCA_036155355.1 Pseudomonadota bacterium | reverse complement strand
CACCAGAGAGTGCAGTTTGCGCCGATGATCAGTGTGCCGCGCTTCCCTTGAGAAATCGTTTCAATTGGCCGGGCTGGCCAAATACCGACCCGGAAGATCAGGTAAGAGTCATGCCAGAAGCCGCCTCCACTGCCGCTTCCAATACAGCTGCGACAAGGACGCAATACGAAGGAGGCAGCGTTACCCTGAGCACGGGCGCGGGGCGGGTTACCATCCGCGTTTCGGAGTCTTTCGACGAGCTGCGCGATAGCTGGCTCGCCCTGCAGAGGCACGCCGTTTGCTCATACTCCCAGAGCTACTACTGGGCGGAGGGCTGGCACCGGATCGTTGCCGCGCCCGAGGGAGCGCGCGCGGTGCTGATCCATGGACGCGATGCACAGGGCGAATGCCGGTTCATCCTGCCCTTTGAATTGGGGAAGTCCAGCGGTCAGCGCGTGATCCGCTTCATCGGACAGGACCATGCCAACTACAATACGGGCCTGTTCCAGCCCGCCTTTGCTTCAGCGCTGAACCGGCGCGACATAGATGAAATACTTTGCGCTGCAGTGGACATGATCGGCGGTGCCGATGCGGCACTATTCTGTCACCAGCCTCGCGACATCGGCGGCTATTTGAACCCCTTCGCCCATATGCCACATACGGATTCCGCGAATTCGGGATATGCGCTCAAGCTGCAGTCTGATTTCAAATCGGTCTACGAGGCTCGCGTCAGCAAGAACCGGCGCTCCAATCTGACGCGCAGCGAGCGGCGGCTGGCTTCGGAGGGTCCAGTCACGGTTTGTGACGCCGCGAGCGCCGCTGAATCGGCCGCACTGCTCGATGTCTGCTTTGCGCAGAAGCGGGAGCGCTTTGCCGAAAGGGGCATCGAAGACTCATTTGCCGAGCAGCGCTACAGAGACTTCTACAAGGAAATGGCAGCGCTGGAGCGCCGCGAGGACGGAAAGCTCAATGTGAGCTGCCTCAAGGTTGGAGAGGAGATCGCGGCGACGCGATGCCGTGTGGCCCTTGGCGGCCGCCACAATGATGTTATCTCCTCGATCACGTCAGGGCCGCTCCAGGCATTGTCACCGGGACAGGTACTGCTGCGGCACCAAATCGAGCAAGCCTGCGCTGCGGGCTATATTTTCGAGGATTTCGGAGCAGGCGCGGCACCTCACAAGGATATCTGGTGCGACTCCAGGATCGCGCTTTTCGACTCGCACCTGGCATTGAGCCCCAAGGGTCATGCCCTTTGCGCCTATGAAGGACTGAAGACGCGCCTAAAGCACATGGTGAAGACGACACCGGCGCTGTGGGAGACGTATCAGGACCTGCGCAAGCGTTTGCGCGGAAAGTAACAGCGGCAGTCCAGTTAAGTCCTGTCAGCCCGCTGTGGCGGCGGCATGACTGACAATGCGCTCGCGTCGTGGCGCAATATCCCGCTTCCATGTCAGCAGACGGCCTCTGCCTCCCGACATTTCGACGAGTTGCTCGGCCGCCTGCGTGGCAGCTTCGCCTGCGATCAAGTCGTCTGTCACAAGCACGATACCGGCCGCCCCACTGTTCATGCCGCCAATAACACGCCGCGCGGCGGCAGGGCTGCTATGGACAACAATGAAGTCATAGGTATTGGCGAGGGCGCGAAGCACCCGGGCAAATTGCGTGTTGTCGCCGCCCGCGAAGAAATCTGCACCCAATGTCCCTGCGGGTATCACCTGAACGCTGCTCTCCGGGTCGGCTGCCACGACGTCTGAGAAGCCCGCGTCGCCGGAGAGCAGTTCTCCAAGACCGGGCGACGGCGGAACGCCAAGTGCGCCGGATACATCGGGTCCGCGCGTGTTCATGTCAATGAGCACCACTCCAGCACCTGCACGGCCCAAAGCGCGCGACAGGGCCACGGCTTCGGCGGCAGCGCCCGCCTGCTGGTTCTCCGGGATCACGAATATCTTGCCGTCGCCGCAGGCATCACGCTGGCTCAGCAACGTTTTCACGATCGCGCCGGTCGAACTGGCGCCGGCTCCGCCGAGCGCCCCGCCCAGAGTGAACTTCCGAGCATGCCCGAGCGCCGCCCCGGCGATGTTCTCCACCGGCCGCGGCGTGGGGCGCGGGTCGGGCTGAACGCTACGCTTGGGTGCCTCGTAGCGTGAAGATGCCAGGGCACGCAGGATCGTCACACCTGCGGCAGCCAGACCGGCTGCCGTGCCGAGCAGAAGCGAAATGGGGCCTTTCGCGGGGAAAGACGGCTCAGTCTCGATGCGGGCGCGCGAAATGATCGTGGCGCTGGCGGGCACCGCGGAGGCGTCGCGACGGGCGCTCGCGTCCCTGTGTCGTGCAAGATAGGACTCCAGCAGATCGCGGTTGGCTTTTGCCTCACGCTCAAGCGAGCGCAGCTTGATCTGGTCCTCCCCCGCCTGCGAAGAGCGATCCTTCATTTCATTAAGGCTGGTGCGAAGGGACTCCTCGCGTGCGCCGGCGATCTGGGCTTCATTCTCGAGGCTGCGGACGACCTTGGCTGCCTCGGTCCGAATCTGCCGCACGAGATCGGCGGTCTCGGATTGGAGCTGCTGCATGCGCGGATGGGACGGCATCAGCGTGGCTGACAGCTCGGCGATCTCGCGCTTCACGCGCACCTGCTGCTCTAGTAGGCGCTGGATGAAGGGAGAACGGACCACGTCGGAGGCCGCATCCACATCGCCCTTCTCGTTGAGCATCTTCCTGATGAGATCGGCGCGAGCCTCCGCTTCGGTGCGCTGGGCCTTGGCGAGGATGAGCTGGCTGTTCAACTCGGACAATTGCTGGCTGTCCAGCGTGACGTTATTGCTGCCCGAGAACAGACCGCTGGAGCTGCGGAATTTCTCCACGTTGGCTTCGGCCGTCTCAACCTTCACGCGGAGGGCTTCGATCTGCACACCTAGCCAATCACTGGCATCGCGGGTCTGGCGCAGTCTCTCTTTCTGTTGCCAGTCCAGATAAACCTCGGCGAGCCGGTTGGCCACGTCGGCAGCTACCTTGGGGTCGCGCGACTCGAAGGCGACGGCGATCACGCGCGACTTTGAAACCTGATGGACCGACAACCGGTCTTCGTAGGATTCCAGCATCCGAGCCTCACGCGACGCCTGCTCGGCTTCGGGACTTGGCGTGCGCAGTATGCCGAATACCCGTCCAAGCAGGCCGGGGCTGACATTGAATTCGCTATTGTTCTCCAGCTTGAGGTCCTTGAGCACTTTGTGGCCCAGATCACGGGACAGCAGCACCTGCACCTGGCTGGCGACCGCTTCCTGATCAAGCAGTGCGCGGTTATCGGTGGCCACGTTTTCCGCGCCGGCCGGGCGCAGGAAGGCGGGGTCTTCCTGTTCGATGAGTATGGATGCCTGGGATCTGTAAAGGGGCGTCACAAAGGACAGGGCGAGCCAGGTGCCCGCGCCTACGGCCAGCGCCACGGCAAGGAACATCATGCGCCGGGCGGCCACTGCGCGCCAGACGGCCGCGAGGTCGATATCGTCGCCGGGAGTGCGGGGGGAATAGGAATGCATCTGGGACTCACTGACTACTTGGATCACGCTAACCGGGAGCCTAGTGATTCCTGGTAACCAAACACTTAAGCCGCGAACCGCTTTGAAGCGGCTGGTCAGGCTTTGTTAACCATCCGGACCTAACAGTTTATGGGCAATGACCGCACCTGCTCGAGCGAGTCGCTACATGACGCTCCGCCTGACCCTTGCTGCTGCCGCCACGGCCATTCTGCTCGCCGGCTGCAATCCCATGCATGGCCGGCAGGCAAGGCCCGCACACGCCGTTCCGGCGGGCCAGCAGGCCGTCTACCTGAGGGGCCAGCTGCCCCCTGCCCAACCCGTTTCCCAGCCCGTTGCCGACGCCATGGTGCTGAAGCCGCCATTGCAGATGCCGCCGCCTGTCGTCCGGCCAGCTTCGGCCCAGCTACCCCCGCCAGAGCCCTCGCTCGGCGCCTCTTACCAGCTTGATGCGGGCGACCAGCTCAGGGTGGTGGTTTTTGGCCAGGATTCGCTGTCGCGGGAATATGCCGTGGATGGATCCGGCTTCATTTCCATGCCGTTGATAGGCCCTGTTCCGGCACGCGGAGCCACTACCTTCCAGGTAGAAGACCGCATAGCTTCCATGCTGCGCCAGAAATACGTCAAAGACCCAAAGGTCACGGTCGAGGTGCGGACCTACCGTCCCTTCTTCATCCTGGGCGAAGTCCGCCGCCCGGGCCAGTTTCCCTATGTGAGCGGCATGACGGTGCAGACCGCCGTGGCGATTGCGGGCGGATATACAGAGCGCGCCCGCGAATCGAAGATGAAGCTGACTCGCCGCCAGGGCGGTGCGAGCGCCACGCTGATGGTGCCGCAGGACTATCCCGTGCAGCCGGGTGACACAATTTACGTCAAAGAGCGGCTTTTCTGATTTCCGAGGAAGGGCTAGTCCTTTCCCCGTGACCCGCGAATTGCGAATCCTCCATTGCCTGCGTGCCCCGGTCGGCGGACTGTTCCGGCATGTGTGCGACCTTGTAGAGGAACAGACGGCGCGGGGACACAAGGTCGGGGTCATCTGCGATTCGACGACCGGTGACGCCGCCGCTGCGCCTCGGCTCAGACAGCTGGAAGCGATTGCCTCGCTGGGCGTAAAGCAGTTTCCCATGAGCCGGCAGCCGGGACCACTCGACCTGCTTGCCGCCATGCGGGTGGTGCGGGCGGCGCGTGCCTGTGGCGCTCAGATTATCCATGGGCATGGTGCGAAGGGCGGCGCCTATGCGCGGCTCGCGGGAAGCTGGATCAACTGGCGGCGTCCCGTGGCGGGCATCTTCTATACGCCCCATGGCGGCAGCCTGCATTACGCGCCTACCAGCATTCAGGGCCGGATGTTCCTGGGCATGGAGCGCTGGCTTGCCCGCCACTCGTCGGGAATCATCTTTGAGAGCGCCTACAGCGAGCGCCTCTACCGGGAAAAGGTCGCAGAGCCGCCTTGCGAGGTCAGGGTTATTCCAAACGGTCTCAAGCCGCAGGAGTTCTATGAAACAGCGACTTCGGCCACCGCGGCCGATTTCCTGTATGTGGGCGAGCTGCGGCATCTCAAGGGCTGCGACGTTCTGCTGGAGGCACTCGGCGCCATTGCAAAGGAGCGCAAGGTCACGGCCTTTGTTGTGGGTTCGGGACCAGACGAGGGCGCTTTCAGGAAGTTGGCCAAGCGTTTCGGCATAGTACAGGCAGTGGAGTTTCCTGGCGCGATGCCCGCTGCTCAGACCTTCGCGCGGGGCCGCTGCCTGGTGGTGCCGTCCAGAGCGGAATCTTTTCCCTACGTGGTGCTGGAAGCCGCCGCCGCCCGGCTGCCGATGATCGCCACCAATGTGGGAGGAATACCTGAGATCACTGCGGACGCCGGCATGATCCTGCCTGAAGGAGGGGACGCCGTTGCGCTACGTAGGGAAATGGAGGCTTTCCTCGACGATCCTTCTCCTTTCCTGCAACGGTCGGCGCGGCTACAGGGCCTCGTCGCAAAACGCTTTACTGTCGCAGGCATGACCAAGGCGATCATGGCGTTCTACGCCACAGCGCTGCCCGCGGAGGACGACGCCCGCGCGGCGTAGACGTGTTTCACCGCATCAATAGATCCTTAACCCTAGTCTCAAGCTTCGCCCCAACGACGGCCGCGATTAAGCGTTGCCTGACGAGCCCGGGGCCATAATTCCCGAAACGCCAAGGCCCGTTTATTCCGGCACGTGGGGACGCCCGGCGGGCTACGGCGCATGTCGTATTGGGGGTTGCAGGGTCATTCAAATGGCAAATGTCACAACGCGCGACGCGTCCTCGGGGCAGCGGTCCGCACCCCGGTCCAGGATCGTAAATTACAAGGGCATCGAACGGCGCGACTGGGGCAACCGTCCCCGTCTCGGCGACTTCCGCTTTTCGGAAAAGCGCAGCCTGATCTCGCCTGCGGTGGTGAGCGGCATCATCAGGTTGCTCGAGTTCCTGCTCGTCGTGGTCACCGGTTACGCCATCTTCCATTTCTACGTCGGACCGTCCAACTTTCCCGACAACCCCGGCTATGTGCTCTATGTCGGCGCCATCGGCATCGCCTCGCTAACCACATCGCTGGCATTCCAGCTGTTCAATCTCTACGACCTCACCGCAGTAGCGAGCGTCGGCAGGCAGGTTGCCCGCCTTGGCATGGCGTGGGCGAGCGTGTTCGTGCTGCTGGTTGCTGCGGCGTTCTTCATGAAGGTTGGAGCGGAGTTCTCCCGCGTGTGGCTGGCGGCGTGGTTCGGTTGCGGATTTGCGGCCATCATGGCTTTCCGCATCGCAACCGCTTTCGTCATCCGTAACTGGGCGCGCGATGGCAGGCTCGACCGGCGCGCGGTGATCGTCGGCGGCGGTCCCGCAGGAGAGTCGCTCATCAAGGCGCTGGAAGCCTCCGTGGAGTCCGACATCCGCATCTGCGGCGTGTTCGATGATCGCGGCGACGAGCGCGTGTCCAGGCGCGTCGCGGGATATCCCAAGCTCGGCAAGGTAGACGAACTGCTCGACTTCTGCCGCAAGACACGGATCGACATGCTGATCGTGTCGTTGCCGATCACAGCAGAGAAGCGCTTGCTGACCCTTCTGAAGAAGCTCTGGGTCCTGCCAGTCGACATTCGCCTGTCGGCACACAGCAACTCGCTGCGCTTCCGTCCACGCGCCTACTCATATCTGGGAAACGTTCCCTGTATCGACGTTTATGACAAGCCCATTGCCGACTGGGACCATGTGGCCAAGTGGGTCTTCGACAAGGTTATCGCCGTGCTTGCGCTCATCGCGCTGGCCCCGGTCATGCTGCTCGTGGCAATGGCAGTGAAGCTTGATAGCCCCGGTCCAGTCCTGTTTCGGCAGAACCGCTACGGCTTCAATAACGAGATCATTGGCGTCTTCAAGTTCCGCTCGATGTATGCGGACAAGACCGACCACAACGCCGGCAAGCTGGTGTCCAAAGGCGATCCCCGCGTCACCCGCGTCGGCCGCGTCATCCGCAAGACGAGCCTTGATGAACTGCCGCAACTGTTCAACGTGCTGACGGGTGAACTGTCGCTGGTAGGTCCGCGTCCTCATGCAACCCACGCCAAGGCGGCCAATGCTCTCTACAACGACGTGGTAGACGGTTATTTCGCACGCCACCGCGTCAAGCCCGGTATCACCGGCTGGGCGCAGGTCAATGGATGGCGCGGGGAAACGGACACGCCTGAAAAGATCCAGCGCAGGGTTGAACACGATCTCTACTACGCGGAGAATTGGTCTGTCCTGTTCGATCTCTACATCCTGGCCAAGACGCCCTTCGTGCTGCTTAAGACCGAAAACGCCTACTGAGCGCGCATGGCCATGTCGGCGCCAGTATTCAGTTCTCAGCAGTCGCATTTTCCTCCAGGCCTGACCGCTTCGGCAGGCGGCCTTGCCGCGCCATTGATCTGGATGGTGATGGCGTCAGGGGCGGTGGTGCTGTTCGAGCCCGCGCCTTACGACGCGTTCATGATCGGCCTTTTGCTGCTGTTGCCGGCGCTTGGGGTGGTGACGCTCACGCGCAGCGTGCTGATCCTTGCTGCCTGCTGGCTGATTGTGGCGGCTGGAGGCCTCGCCGCCAGCGTACAATCCAGTGTGTATGGTGTTCCGGCAAAGCACACCGCAATCTCTCTGTTTCTGTCCGCGAGCACTATTCTGGTCGCTGGCTTCGTGCTCACCGATCCTTACCGGAACGGCCGGGTTGTGCTTTCAGGCATGGCGGCCGGGGCCATCTTCACGGCCGTTGCCGGACTGCTCGGCTATTTCAGCCTGGTACCAGGCGCCTGGGACCTGTTCACCGAGTTCGGGCGCGCCCGCGGCGCCTTCAAGGATCCGAATGTGTACGGGCCGTTCATCGTTTGCGGCGTGCTGTGGTGCCTCCACCTGTTATTGCACGCGTCCCGCTTCAAGGCCCTGGCAGCCACGGCCGTCCTCCCGATGTTGCTCCTTGGGGTACTGATCAGCTTCTCACGGGGCGCATGGCTGAATATGGCTGCGTCGCTGGCGGTCTATTTGTTTCTTGCATTGGGACTGGCCAGTACAAATCGATTTCGCCTGCGGCTGATGCTGTATGCGATGGCCGGTCTGGTGGCGGCGACCGCAGTTGTGGGCCTGACCCTGCAAATCCCCGACGTCGCCGACTTCTTGCGAGAACGCGCGTCCCTTGCCCAGGACTACGATGTGGGGCCCAACGGACGCTTCGCCGGCCAGGCCAAGGCGGTGGGGCTTATAGCTGCCCATCCGCTTGGAATTGGCGCGCTGGAGTTCTCCCGCAGCCATCATCCCGAGGACGTGCACAATGTCTATTTCAGCATGTTCCTGAATACGGGCTGGGCCGGAGGCTTCCTTTACCTCGCCCTGGTCATGGCAACGCTCTACGCCGGATTGCGCCAGTGTCTCGCCAACGCGCAACTGCGCGCCCTGCTGGCGGTTTG
>JAYZVT010000234.1:0-20563 GCA_036155355.1 Pseudomonadota bacterium | reverse complement strand
GACATTTCCAGCGAACGGTTCTGGGCGTTCAATGCGCCCTCATGCTCGCCAGCGCGAAGCTGGCGCGACAGGTCGGGCAGCAGCACCACGCCGATAGCGATGCCGATGATGCCGAGGGGCAGCTGATAGACGCGGTCGGCGTAGTAAAGCCAGGAAACCGCCTGGTCCTGCAGCGAAGCGATCATGGTGCCGATCAGGATGTTGACCTGGGTGATGCCGCCGGCAATGAGGCCCGGAATGCCCAGCGCCAGCAGGCGTCGCACGCCCGGTGTCAGGGCTGGCCGGCGCAACGGAAGGCCCAGGCCGAGTTTGCGCGCCCACATGGCAAGCGCCGCAAGCTGCACGAATCCGGCGGCGGCAACACCCCAGGAAAGCGCGGTCCCCGCTTCGGGCGTGTTGCCGTACCCGGCCCAGATGACGCCGGTCATGACGGCGATGAGCACGACGTTGAGCAGGATGGGCGCGGCGGCGGCGAGGGCGAAGCGGTTGTGGGCGTTGAGCAGTCCCGACAGCAGTGCCACCAGCGACATGCATGTGAGATAAGGAAAGGCGATGCGGGTGAATAGAATGGCAAGATCAAATTTCTCCGGCGAATCGGAGAAGCCGGGCGCGATCACATACATGAGCCAGGGCATGGCGATCTCGGCGAGCGCCGTCAGCAGCAATAGTGCAAAGAGCAGTACCGACTGCGCCTCCGCCGCAAAGCGCTGCGCGGAGCCGACGCCTTCGCCCTCCAGCCGGCGCGCATAAAGCGGGACGAAAGCGGAGTTGAACGCTCCCTCCGCGAACAGGCGGCGGAACAGATTGGGGAAACGGAAGGCGACAAAAAAGGCATCGGCGACCGGGCCCGTGCCAAGCGCCGCAGCTATGAGAATGTCGCGGGCGAAGCCGAGCAGGCGGCTGACCATGGTCAGGCCGGAGACCGTGGCGAAGGACTTGTACAGGTTCATTCCGCCTTGAGCCCCCGCATCGGACCGGAAACGGCGCGAAGCCGCGATCGCCGCACAGTCATTCCTCGCCGTCGTCGGGATCGTCGGCCAGCACCTTGCGCAGGCGGTGTCGCATGGCGGTCTGGCGCGCGGCGTTGTCGATCTTCTTGCCGGTGAGGTCGGTGACGTAGAACACGTCCACCGCCTTTTCACCAAAGGTGGCGATGTGGGCGGAAGCGATGTCAAGATTCATGTCGGAGATCTCGCGCGTCAGATCATAGAGCAGGCCGGGCCGGTCGAGGCCGTTCACCTCGATGACGGTGAGATCGTGCGACACCGTGTTGTCGATCACCACCTGCGGCTCGACGGTGAAGGGCTGCAGACGCTCCCGGATAGCGCGGCGGCCGACAACCAGGTCGCCAAGATGACGCTCTCCGCGCAGCAGTTCCTCGATGGTCGAGGCGATGCGCCGGCCCCGGCGCTCCTCATCGTCGGCGCGGTCGAATTCGCGCTGCAGGTGGATGGTGTCGAGCGCGCGGCCGTCGCGCGTTGTGGTGATCTGCGCATCGACGATGTTGGCGCCAGCGGAGGCGCAAGCGCCGGCGATCATGGACAGCAGGCGCGGGTGGTTGGGCGCGAAAACGGTCAGTTTGGTGACGCCGCGGAAGGCGTCGGTTGAAACTTGGGTAGTCAGAATGCGTCCCTCGGCCTCCGCGTTAGCGATCATGCGCGCATGCTGTGCCTGCTCCGGCGCATCGGTACGCAGCCAGTAGGCGGGATAGTGGCGCTCGGCGAAACGCGCAAAGTCCGCATCGTTGAAGTCGGGCAGCTCGCCGCGCAGGGTCCGCTTGGCCGCCTGCACGCGCTCCACGCGTGTCATCTTGGAGTGACCGCCCGCCAGCACCGGTTCGCTCTCCCAGTAAAGTGTGCGCAGCAACTGACCCTTCCAGCCATTCCATACGCCCGGACCCACGGCGCGGATATCCGCCGCGGTCAGCACCAGCAGCAGCTTGAGCCGCTCCGGGCTCTGCACGATGGCGGCAAAGTCCTTGATGGTCTTGGGATCGTTCAGGTCACGGCTCTGACTGTAGAGACTCATGTCGAGATGATGCTCGATGAGCCAGGAGACGGTTTCGGTCTCGGACGGCGTCAAGCCAAAGCGCGGACAGAGCACGCGGGCTATGCGGGCGCCGACGATGGAGTGATCTTCCTCGCGGCCCTTGGCGATGTCGTGCAGGAGCATGGCGACATAGAGAACGCGCCGGTTTTCGATGGTGTGGATGATTTCGGTCGCCACGGGCAATTCGTCGGCGCAGCGGCCATGCTCGATGTCGGAGAGAATACCGACCGAGCGGATGAGATGCTCGTCCACGGTGTAGTGGTGATACATGTTGAACTGCATCATGCAGACGACGCGGCCGAAGGCGGGAATAAATTTGCCAAGTACGCCCGCCTCGTTCATTGCGCGCAGCGCCTGTGCGGGTTGCGACGACCGGGTCAGCAATTGCATGAACAGCCGGTTCGCCTCCCTGCTGCGGCGCAGCTGCTGGTCAATCAGCCTCAGCGACGCGCGCATGAGCCGCAGGGCTTCAGGATGCAGCGGCACGTTGTGCTTGTCGGCGATGAAAAAGATGCGGATGAAGTTGATCGGGTCCTGCTCGAAGATTTCCGGCCGCGCCGCGTTGATGCGGCCGTTGTCGATGCGGAAATCGGTGGTGCGCCTGATCTTGCTGCGGCGGCGCCAGGTCATGGGCGCGAGCAGGGCGTGCAGGCCCGGCACGCTCTTGAGCTGCTTCACCTCGAGCGCGGAGCAGACGATGCGGGTCAAGTCGCCAACGTCCTTGGCGACAAGGAAGTAGTGCTTCATGAAGCGCTCGACCGCGCGCATGCCACGGTGGGCGCGGTATCCGAGGCGTTCCGCCATTGGGCTTTGGAGGTCGAAAGTCAGACGTTCTTCCGGACGGCCTGTAAGGAAATGCAGATGGCAGCGCACTGACCAGAGGAAATCGACGCAACGCTGGAATGTGCGGTACTCCTCTTCAGAGAAGATGCCGGCGGCGACGAACTCGTGAACAGAGTCCGCCGGGTGCAGATAGCAGGCGAGCCAGTAGAGGGTGTGCAGATCGCGCAAGCCACCCTTGCCGTCCTTGATGTTGGGTTCGACCAGATAGCGCGAGGCACCGGCCCGCGCATGGCGGGTAGCGCGTTCGCTGAGTTTGGCATCGACGAATTCGCGGCCGGTGCCTCTCACCACTTCGTGGCGGAAGCGCGCCCGCAAGTCATCGAACAAGGACTGGTCACCGAGGATCAGGCGAGCATCGAGCAGGGCGGTGCGTATGGTGATGTCCTGGGTGGACAGCCGCAGGCACTGATCGACGGTGCGGGTGGCGTGGCCGACCTTGAAGCCGAGGTCCCACAGCACGTAAAGCATGTATTCGACGACGCTCTCACCCCAGGCGGTCTGCTTGTAGGGAAGCAGGAAGAGCAGGTCGATGTCGGAACCTGGCGCCAGCATACCGCGCCCGTAGCCCCCGGTGGCGACGACGGCCATGCGCTCGGCAGCGGAGGGGTTCTTGGCTGAATAAATGTGCGAGACGGTGAACTGGTAGAGCACGCGAATGAGTTCGTCCTGGAAGTGGGACAAGCCTTCCGCGCAGCGGCGGCCGCTGCCATCGGCGAGGAGTTGGCGTTCCGCCTCGCGACGCGACTCGTCCACCGCGCTCCGCAGCAGCTTGAGCAACTGTTCGCGCGCGGCCGCCTCGCTGCTTTCGCGGGCCTTCCAGACAGCGTCAAGACCCGCGAGCAGTTCCTTGGGCTCGAAATAGGGTGAAGGCTTGGCGACGGTCTGGTCCATGAGGCTCGGATTGCCCGTGGCTTGCGCTGTAATCGCGGCGCGACTGTTATCAGGACTCGCGCGGGAGTCTAGCATATGTGGGTCAGGAGGGGCCGCCGCTGGCCAGCCGCCTCAGGCGATAAAGGAATTCCAGCGCCTGACGGGGTGACATTTCGTCCGGATTTGCCGATTCCAGAGCCATTTCCAACTCCGATGGCCCCTTTTTCGCTGCCTTCGCCGCATCAGCGGCGGCGGCGAACAGCGGCAGATCGGCGGCGAGGCCCGCCCCTCCAGAGGCGCGCTCCTCGCCCTCCAGACGCTCCAACACCTGCTCGGCGCGGGCGACCGCGGCGGCGGGGAGCCCAGCCAGCCGCGCCACATGGATGCCGTAGGAGCGGTCGGCGGCGCCGGGCACGACCTTGTGCAGAAAGACGATCTCGTCGTTCCACTCGCGCACCTGCATGGTGACGTTGGCGGCACGGTCGAGGGTCGCCGCCAGCGCCGTCAGTTCGTGGTAGTGGGTGGCGAAAAGGGCGCGGGCGCGGTTCACCTCGTGCAGATGTTCGACGCAGGCCCAGGCAATCGACAGTCCATCGAAGGTGGCGGTGCCCCGCCCGATCTCGTCAAGAATAACGAAGGAACGGTCGGTCGCCTGATTCAGAATTCCTGCCGCCTCGACCATCTCCACCATGAAGGTGGATCGACCCCCAGCGAGATCGTCGGCTGCGCCCACCCGGCTGAACAGCCTGTCCACGACGCCGATATGGGCCGCGCGCGCGGGAACAAAGGCGCCCATCTGCGCCAGCACGACCATCAGCGCGTTCTGCCGCAGGAAGGTGGACTTGCCCGCCATGTTCGGACCGGTGACGACAAGGATGCGGGGCGCATTGCCTCCGTCCGCATTGGAAGCGCCGTTGCTCTCTCCAAGCAGGCAGTCGTTGTCGATGAAGGCGGCGCCATCGCCACGGCGCAAGGCGTCCTCGACAACGGGATGACGTCCGCCCTCGATGCGAAAGGCGCGGCTGTCGTCGACAAGCGGACGCACATGGCCGCCTTCGCCCGCCAGTTCCGCGAGCGCGCAATAATGATCGAGCAGGCCAAGCGCGGCGGCACAGGTCGACAGCGCGGGGCGGTGCCGTTCCACCAGCGCCGCCAACTCGTCGAACACGTCCAGTTCGACCGCCAACGCCCGATCGCCGGCCTGGACGATGCGCACTTCCGTCTCACCGAGTTCGACGGTGGTGAAACGCATGACGTTGGCGAGCGTCTGTCGATGGAAGAAGCTCGTGTTCAAGGGCGGCGCCATCAGTTTTTCGCCATTTGCCGCCGAAACCTCGATGAAATAGCCGAGCACATTGTTGTGGCGCACCTTGAGGGCACGCACGCCCGTCTCCTCGGCATAGCGCGCCTGCAGGGCGGCAATAACCTTGCGGCCCTGGTCGCGCAGCAGGCGGTGTTCGTCGAGCGCCTCGCGGTATCCGCCACGCACGAATCCGCCATCGCGGCGCAGAAGCGGCACATCCTCGGCAAGAGCCGCATTCAGCTCCAGCGCAAGGGTGTCGGGCGTTGCGGCGAGGGCCGCGCGCAGCAGAGCGAGTTCCCCCGTCAATCCGCCGCTCTGGTCGACCATGGCATCGATAAGGCGCACCAGCTCCACCGCCGCGCAGAGCGCCACGGCAACTGCCTTGAGGTCTCGCGGACCTGCGCGGCCAAGCGCGAGACGCGATAGTGGCCGGGCAAGGTCGGGGGCTGAACGCAGTGCGCCACGCAGGCTTGCGCGAAGCAGCGGCGCTTGCAGCAGCCACTCGATCGCGTCAAGCCTCTCGCCGATCGCGCGAGGGTCGATGAGCGGGCTGGACAGCCTGGCCGCAAGTTCGCGCGCGCCTGCGGCGGTGACGGTGCGGTCGATGACGCTCATCAGCGTCGCCTGCCTGCCGCCGCCGATGGATCGGGTCAGTTCGAGGCTCGACCGTGTCGCTGCGTCGATGACGAGGGCGTTGGCGGGGCCGCGCCGGCCCGGCGGCAGGATTGCCGGCTGGGCGCCGATCTGGGTGATGTCCACATAGGCCAGCAGCCCGCCGATGGTAGCGAGTTCGGCGCGGGAGAATTGGCCAAGGCCGTCGAGGACCGCGACACCAAGCTTCGCCTTCAGCATGCGCTCGCCGGCGAGACTGTCGAAGGTGGTACGCGGAACGGAAGTGACGGCCGCGCCAACTGACCTTGCGGCAGCGCTGAGACGCTGGTCACCAGTCAGTTCCTCACCGGCGATCAGCTCTCCCGGCGCGATGCGCGCGATTTCGCCGGCCAGGTCCGCGCCCTGGGTCTCGGCAATGAGGAACTCACCCGTCGAAATGTCGAGCGCGGCAAGAGCGAAAGTCTCGCCCGGATTGGTCGTGGAGGACGGCGCCCGGAACACCGCCATGAGGAAATTGTTCGACCGGGCGTCGAGCAGGGTGTCCTCGGTCAGCGTGCCCGGCGTGACGAGACGGACCACGGCACGGGCGACCACCGACTTTGAACCACGCTTGCGCGCCTCGGCCGGATTTTCTGTCTGCTCGCAGACGGCAACCCTGTGCCCGGCCCGGATCAGCTTGTGCAGATAGTCGTCGGAGCGGTGGACCGGGACACCGCACATGGGGATATCCTCGCCCAGATGTTTGCCGCGCTTGGTCAGTTCAATGCCGAGAGCGCGAGAGGCGATGGCCGCGTCCTCGAAGAACAGCTCGTAGAAATCCCCCATGCGGTAGAAGAGCAGACAGTTGGGGTTGGCCGCCTTGATTTCCTGATACTGGCGCATCATGGGCGTGACAGCGTCGTCGCCCGTCTCGCGCCGTTCTCCCGCTCCGGGTGTTGCCATCGAGCTGCCTCTAACCTCAATGCCACACATAGCGCGCGGAGGGCGGGATAGTGAAGCGCGGGTGCGCGTATTTCGCAAGTTGTCCCCGGATAGGGCGCGCACTAAACTTGGTGGAAAAGAAGTGTGAAAACAGGCGCCCGATGGTGATGCGTGCGCCGGAGGGGACGCCTTAGGATGTCAGAGGCCGGAAAGCGGCCGTCCTTCACCGAGCAGGACGCGCTGAAATTCCACAGCGAAGGCAGGCCGGGCAAGCTGGAGATCGCGGCGACCAAGCCCATGGTCTCGCAGCGCGACCTGAGCCTTGCCTATTCGCCGGGCGTGGCGGTTCCTGTACTGGCCATCGCGGACGACCCAGCAGCGGCCTACGACTACACCAACAAGGGAAACATGGTCGCCGTGGTCTCCAACGGCAGCGCTATCCTGGGTCTCGGCAATCTGGGCGCGCTGGCCGCCAAGCCAGTAATGGAGGGCAAGGCGGTACTGTTCAAGCGCTTCGCCGACGTGGACGGCATCGACATACTTGTCGATACCGCCGACGTCGATGCCTTCGTCAATTGCGTGAGATATCTGGGGCCCTCGTTCGGCGACATCAATCTGGAGGACCTGCGCGCGCCCGACTGCTTCGTCATAGAGGAGCGTCTGCGCGAGCTGATGGACATTCCGGTCTTCCATGACGATCAGCACGGAACTGCAATCATCGCCGCGGCCGGCCTCATCAACGCGCTGCACCTGACCGGACGCGACATCGCCAAGGCCAAGCTGGTGTGCAGCGGCGCGGGCGCGGCGGCCATCGCCACGCTCGATCTGCTGTGCGCAATGGGGCTGCGGAAGCAGAACGTGATCCTGTGCGACTCCAAGGGCGTGGTCTTCCAGGGGCGCGACGGGATCAACAAATGGAAGTCAACCTACGCGGTGAAGTCCACGTTGCGCACTCTGGCCGATGCATTGAAGGGAGCGGACATATTTATCGGCCTGTCGGCCAAGGGTGCGATGTCGAAGGAGATGGTCGCCTCGATGGCGGCCCAGCCGGTCATCTTCGCCATGGCCAATCCGGACCCCGAGATCACGCCGGAAGAGGTGGCGCAAGTGCGCGATGACGCCATCATGGCGACAGGACGCTCCGATTATCCAAACCAGATCAACAATGTGCTCGGGTTTCCCTTCATCTTCCGCGGTGCACTCGACGTGCGCGCGCGCGAGATCAACATGGCCATGAAGATCGCCGCGGCGGAGGCGCTGGCGGAGCTGGCGCGTCTGGACGTGCCGGAACAGGTCGCCGCCGCCTATGACGGCCATCGGCCGAAATTCGGCCGGGACTACATAATCCCAGTTCCCTTCGATCCCAGGCTCATTACTCATGTGCCGGCGGCGGTGGTACGGGCGGCCATGGCGACAGGCGTGGCGCAAAAGCCGATCGTCAACATGGCGGCCTACGCGGAGCGGCTTGGCTCGCGGCTCGACCCGGTGGCGGTGACGCTGTCGAGTATCATCGCCAAGGTGAAGCAGTCGCCCAAGCGTGTGGTGTTCGCCGAGGGCATTGAGCCGCAAGTGGTGCGGGCGGCGCGGCGCTTCCTCGAAGACGGGCTTGGGACGCCCGTGCTGGTGGGACGGGAAGCGTCCATCCGCGACGCCTTCAGCGCGGCCGGCGTGCGATTCGTGGACGGCATCGAGATCGTGGATCCCGAATCCTCCAGCCACCTGAAGGCCTACACGGACTTCCTCTATGCCCGCCTCGAGAGGAAAGGTTATCTGAAGGAAGAGTGCGCCGACATGGCGCGCAAGCGGCGCACGCTGTTCGCAGCCTGCATGGTTACGAGCGGGGCGGCGGATTCGCTGGTCTCGGGCGTTACGCGCAACTGGTACGCGGTCTACGAAGACCTGCTGCTGGCGCTGGACCCGAAACCCGGCCGGCTGCCCATCGGCATTTCGCTGGCCGTGTGCCGTGGGCGCACGGTGCTGGTCGCAGACAGCGCCGTGCACGACATGCCGGATGCGACGCAGCTTGCCGACATCGCTATTGAGGCGGCGGATGCCGCGGCACGCCTTGGCTTCACGCCAAGGGTGGCAATGCTCGCCTATTCCACATTCGGTTACCCGTCAGGAGAACGCACCGAGCGCGTGCGCGAGGCGGTTGCGCTGCTGGAAAAGCGTGGCGTCAATTTCGAGTTCGACGGCGACATGGCCGCCGACGTGGCGCTCAATCCGCGCATGATGTCCATGTATCCGTTCTGCCGTCTCAGCGGGCCGGCGAATGTCCTCATCATGCCGGCGTTCCACAGCGCCAGCATTTCCACCAAGATGCTGCAGGAGCTGGGCGGGGCGACAGTGATCGGTCCGCTGCTGGTGGGACTGGAGAAGCCGGCCCAGATCGCACAGGCGGGTGCGGGAGACGGCGCGCTGGTCAACCTCGCCGCGCTGGCGGCCTATGATCTTGGCAGCTGACGCGGCTAGTTGAGGCGGCTTCCGTCGGCTGCGAAGACGGGCTTGATCTCGTCGGGCGCGCCGAAGTGATCGAAGTAGCGCTGGCCGATTTCCTCCACCGGTAAAACGACGAAGACATCGGTGGTGCCGAACTGGTGGTCGATCACCGCGCCGTCGCCGAAGCGCGCGCCGACCTTCAGATAACCCTTGATGAGCGGCGGCAGGGCGCGGATTGCCGCGCGCGGATCGATCCGCTCCCTTGGGATCATGTTCATGTCCACCGCATTGCTGCCATGTGCCTCCACGCGCCACTTCTCGGGCGCGCGCGCATAGTGATGCAGGTAGCTCAAGCCCAAGGCATGCTGGCGCGGTTCGGTGCCCTCGAAGCTGGCGCAGCCGAACATGGCGCCGACACCATGCTCGCGGGCGTATGTCCACACGCCCTGCCAGAGCAGCTCGACGGTGCGGCGGTTGCGGTAGGGCTTGAGCACGCAAGAGCGGCCAAGCTCCAGGAAGCGGCAATTCTGGCCCGTGCGTTCAACAAGAGCGGCCACGTCATACTCGCCCTGAGTATAGAACCCTTCCTGCATGTCCGCCATTGACTGGCGCAGCACGCGATAGGTGCCGACGACACGCGGACGCCGCCACGCGCGCAACCCCTTTTGCGGCGCGCCGGTGTCCACCACGAGCAGATGATCGCACCAGGCGTCAAATGGGTCCTCGTCGCGGCGGGACATGGCGGCGAGAGCGTCCGGTATGGCCGACATTTCCTCGTAGAACACATGATAGCGCAGGCGCTGAGCGCGCTTCACGTCGCCGCGCGTGCGGGCCAGGCGCACCTCCAGATTGCCGATGCGGGCATACACGCGGGGCGGGCCAGCATGGCGGGCGAGGATCGGCCGCTTGGGCCGGGGGCGGAAAAACAGGCCACCGAGTGGCAGTCCGCGTTCGGACCTCGCGGTCCTGAGCCTGGGAATCAGTGCGCGCCGAATTACCCGCATTCGTTGCAGCTCCCATTGCACTTGAAGACCGCCGGCACTCGTTTGTCACGGGCGGCGCAACCTCGAAACCCGCCAATTATGGCCGATTCGGCCATAGTTCACAGGCGATAGCAAATCATTTCGAAGGAAGTGTGACAGGGGACCCGGGGGCGCGCCGCGAGCAGGGAGGTACATATCACGCGCAATTGACTCCTCCCGGCGTTTTCGCCTTGCCGACGGGATGCTCCGTCCACTTTGCCAGCAGCGCCGCCAGGTCCTCGCGCTCGAAGGGTTTGGAGAGGTAGTCATCGAGGCCGGCCTTCAGATACTGCTCCCGGTCTTCGGGGAAAGCATTGGCTGTGAGAGCGATCACAGGCGGACGAGCCTCCTTGGTGCCGGCAAACATGGCGGCAATCCTGGTGGTCGCTTCGATGCCGTCCATCTCGGGCATGTGTATGTCCATGAGTACGAGGTCGAAGCGCTGTTCGCCCGGTTCAAGCGACGATTGAATCGCATCGGCGGCCGCCCGGCCATCGCGCACATGGACAACCTCGCAGGCGGCGCGCTCCAGCATCTTGGTGGCGAGCAACGCATTGATGTCGTTGTCCTCCGCAAGGAGCACACGCCTGCGCCGCGGCGTCTCGACGGCGCGCAGATGGGCGCCCTTGCGCGCCGGGCGACGTGGCCGGATAACGCCCGATGCTTCGCCATCGTCGGCGAGACGGGCGAGCAGCGACGCCGGGCGGACGGGGCGCACCAGGTAGGACTGATAGCCAAGCGACTTCAGGCGGGGAATGTCGCCGCGGCCTGCCGGTCCGATTATCACGACGGCCTTGACCGGACTGCCGGCGGCTTCGGCCGCCTGCACCAGCGCGGAACGGGCGGTCTCGGCCCATGCGGCGTCAACGATGAGCGTATCGACCGCCGCGCCTGTATCGACCGCGCTCCACAATTCGATCGCCGCGTGCTCGGGCTTGCAGCAGGTGACAGCGGTGCCAGCCGCCTTCAGCAGCGCGGCGAGCGCTTCGCTCTCAAGCTCCGGCGCCATAAGCAGGACATGGTGGGTTGGCAGCGGCAAGCTCATCTCGTCGCGCAGCAGTGGCCCGGATGGACGGCCCGCGAATGAAACCGTGAAAGAGAAAGTAGAACCCTTGCCCGGTTCGCTCTCCACCGACAGCTCGCCGCCCATCATCTCTGCAAGGCGGCGCGAGATGGCGAGACCAAGGCCGGTGCCGCCGTGGCGACGCGAGGGCGAAGAGTCGGCCTGCTCGAACTCGCGGAAGATGTTCTCGCGCGCTTCAGGCGCGAGGCCGCAGCCGGTGTCGCGCACGGCGAAGCGAACGCCTTCGCCCGTTGCACAGACATGGAGCAGCACGCCGCCCTGCTCAGTGAACTTGATGGCGTTGCCGATCAGGTTGATGAGCACCTGGCGGATGCGGATCTCATCGCCCGTGACCGTACGCGGCAAGTCGGGGTCGATGGTCCAGCCGAATTGCAGGCTGCGATCATAGGCGCGCGGCGCCAGCAACTCGACCACGCCCTGCACCATTTCCGCGAGATCGAATGGGGCGATGGCCAGCTCCAGCTTGCCGGCCTCGATCTTGGAGAAGTCGAGGATCTCGTCGATCAGGGAAAGTAGCGTCTTGGCCGAGGTGGTGATGGCGCGCGCATAGGTGCCCTGTTCGGCGCTCAGTTCGGTGTCGAGGAGCAAGCCGGTCATGCCTAGGATACCGTTCATAGGCGTGCGGATTTCGTGGCTGACAGTGGCAAGAAAGCGCGACTTGGCGCGGTTGGCGGTTTCGGCCTCCTCGCGCGCCTTCTGCAACTTAGCCTCGGCCTCGCGCTGCTCGGTGATATCGCGGCCCGATGCCTGCATCTCGCGCAGCGATCCGCTTTCATCACGGATGGCGAATTCCTCCCACAGGAACCAGCGCGGACCCTGGGCGGTAGCAATGCGCTGCTCGTAGCGCACAGTGCCGCGCAACTCGGGCCGGACCGCTGCGTCGCGTCTTTGCCCGTCAAGGACCTCAGCCACGAAGCGCTGGCCGATGGCGCCCTGCCGGCTCATGCCGAAGGTGCGGCAGAAAGCGTCGTTGATGAATGTGAGGCGGCCGTCGGCATCGCGGCGCAGGATGACATCGCCCTGTCTGTCGAGCAGGTCGCGGTAGCGCGCCTCGCTTTCGCGCATTTCCCATTGCAGATCGTTGAGGGACTCAAGCCCACGCTCCAGCCGCGCGGCAATGCGGGCAAGCTCGCCGCCGGGGTCGGGCGTGGCGCGGGCGGCGGCGCGCGCCGCAGTTACAAGCTCACGACCCCCGGCAGCGCCGAGCACGGCCGCAGCAAGCGCGGTGATTGCGCCGGGGGCGAGCGCGGGACCAGCCAATACTCCCGCGGTCCCAATGGCGGCGGCGGCGGAAAGCAGGCCTCCGCCCGCGGTCCAGCGCTGCCAACTCGACGGCCCCGACGGCGGGACCAACTCAGGCGCGGGGGGCGGCGCATTGCAGTTTGCGGCCTTGAGATCCTTGGGCGCGGCTATCCTGGGGGGCTGCAACGGCACGTCTCCGGGTTTACGCGGGCACAGGCCCCGGCGGGCGAATCGGGAACAGACCCGAGCGCTCCTGCAACGAGCCAAGCAGAATTTGCTTGAGAAAGGCTTACCGGCTGTGCCGGAGGGAGAAGGGGATCGCCCTAGGCGGCGACGCGGCGGCGCAGGGTCTCGCCGCGATAGCTGAGCGCCTCCGCCACGTGGATGCGGCGCACGGCATCCTCACCGTCGAGGTCAGCCAGCGTGCGGGCGACGCGGAGCGTGCGGTGATAGCCGCGCGCGGACAGGCGCAGGCTCTCCGCCGCGTCGCGCAACAGCTTGCGGCCTGCACTGTCAGGCGCGGCGATTTCCTCCAGCAGTGGACCCGAGCATTGGGCATTGGCGCGGATTGAAGGCTTGCCCAGCGCCTCCATGCGGGCGCGCTGGCGGGCGCGGGCGGCAGAGACGCGAGCGCGCACACTGGCGCTGTCCTCGGCGGGCGCCGGCATGATGAGTTCCGCAGCCGTTATCGCGGGGACCTCGATCTGCATGTCGATGCGGTCGAGCAGGGGACCCGAGACACGGGCCTGGTAGCGCTCGGCGCAGGCCTTGCCCTGGCGGCAGGTATGTCCCGGCTCGCCGGCATGGCCGCAGCGGCAGGGATTCATCGCCGCAACGAGCTGGACGCGCGAGGGATAGACGATGCGGTGGTTGGCGCGGGCGATGACGGTCTCGCCCGACTCCAGCGGCTGACGCAGGGCATCGAGCACCTGCGGCGTGAACTCCGGCATTAGGTAGCAAACGCACCAGGTTGCCTGATGCTGCCTGAGAGGGCGGCAAGTTGAGAAATCCAAAAATACTGCCGGAGTTCTCCGAGTCCTGTAATTACAGGAATTGGGATAGGAGAACGGCATGGCGAACGTCCGAACTAGGGTTCGATTTTGGATCAGCATTGCGCTGGCCGCGATTGTCATTCCAATCGTTGTCAGCGTCGTCGGCGAGTTCTTTATCGAGTGGGCAAGAGAGGAGGGCTGGTACGAAAAGCCCTCAGAGCGGATCGAGGGCGCAATGAGCGCGCTGTCCGCCTTTGTATTTCAGGCTTGGTTCTTGCTCATAGGCGCGTTTGTGTGTGGCCTTTCGGCAGGCCTATGGCTAGACGTGCTGCTGCGCAAAAAGGAGCAAGTTGCAACGATTTCACTCCCAAGCGGGATCATGTTGGCTGAGGAGGACCCCGCTGAAACTCGGGAGCAAGCCCTTCGCGAGCTTGACGACTTATTCGCAGAGGGAGTTGGCCACAGGAATAGTCTACGAAGCCACCCAATACCTAACTTCCAAGACGCACCCGCGAGGGCACTACTGGGCGATTGGAACGAGCGAGTGCTTAAACAGCTCGACTTGGCGAACGTTCGCGTTGCCGCCAAGTCGAGGTTTCGCACCCTGAACTTATTCACTCCGATGTTTCTAGATATTCGCGGCAAGGGTCCTGAGCAGAAACAGGTAGAGTCAATCTGGAATGAGAAGCTGCGCCTGCTTCGCGACATCATCGATAGTCTCGGCTAGTTGGCTTCGCGCTGCCAGTAGCCTTTCCAGTTCCGGCTCACTGGATGCGCCAGAGCGAGGCCAAGGGCGCGGAACGCGAGAGCGCCATTGGAGAGGCGGCGGTGATCTTCAAGCCATGCGGCCTGGTGTGCGTAGGCTGCCAGGCAACGCGGCGACACATGATGGTGCTGGCCACGGATCATCCGGCGAAGGCGGGAGAAGTAGCTTTCAACCTGGTTCGTGCAAACGCCGTCCAGTGAGTAGGCTTCCGAGTGATTGATGCGCAATGTTTCAAAGCGCGCATGAAGCACGTCCCAATGGCTGGCCTCGTCCGCATGAATGCGAGCGCAAGGCGTTGCAAACTGGTTCGCGTAGTAGACACCATCGGCCTCGCTGCGAACCACGAAGGGCAATGTGCGTCCGCCACGCTGGCGCAGAGCAACCACGACACGGCGCTTGCCGGTCTGGTGCTGCGCCAAGCGGCGGTCAACGCGGTTCTCTTTCAGGTTCGCCGGGCGGATGTGGCCGCCATTGTAGAAGCCGTCAATCTCGACTTCGCCCGACAACTTCATTCCGTTCGTTTCTGACGCGAGGGCTTCCCTGATCTTGTGCGCCAGGACGAAAGCGGTCTTGTGCTGGCAGTCCAGATCACGGGCAAGCTGCAATGCGCTGATGCCCTTCGCCGCGTTGGCGACAATGCACATCGCCGCCAGCAGATCGGTGAAGGCCATCTTGCGCGAGGCAAAGATGGTTCCGCTCGTTACCGAGAACTGATGACCGCAGCCCTTGCACTTGTGCTTGCGGCGCGTGGTGATCGTGTAAGCCTCGACAGAGCCGCAGCGCGGGCAGACCGGCTCGCCATTCGTCTCGGGCCAGCGCAGCTTGCAGAACGTCTCATAAGCCGCGTCCTCACCACCCTTGTAAATCTCGCGGAGCGAGAGGGTGCGGGCCTGAGCCGAGAGTAGGAAGTGCTGCGCCATAGTACCGTTTCCGTTACCTATGTAACGAATATAGTACGTTGACGTATCCCTTACAAGGGCATATGTATCGTCTATGATACTTTTTTTATCGTGGACGTTACGAAATGCCTGAAAAATCGGACTGGGAAGCCAGGGCGGCGAACCTCTTGAAGGCCGAGTTGAAGCGCAAGGGCGTGACCTACGCCCAGCTTGTGGACCGGCTGGCCGAGATCGGCGTTCATGAGAAAGAGGTCAATATCCGGAACAAGCTAGCGCGCGGGAAATTCCCCGCCGCGTTCATGCTGGCCTGCCTGGCGGCCATTGGTACCGCTGACGTTCGGGTCAGCTAGGCATTCGACCAGCCGGGCTTTCCATGTGCCGCTCGAATCTCGTTGTAGCGCGTCCGCAGATCGTCGATGCCGTCAAGCTCGTGCTTCATAAGCATTTGGATGGCAGCTTGAACCAACTCGCATTCAACAGAACCGATCCTGGCCCGTTGGAAGTCGAGGAAGTCGTCCACGACCTCGTCGCGCACCCCCAACTCACGTAGTCGTCCCCCTGTGGATCGTCTGGCCATTCGCCTACTCTGAACGTGCGACCAAAGGTACCTTAAGGTACCTTTTGACCAAGAGTCGAATCGGGATTGATTCGACAGGCGCGCAAGTGGCGTGCTGAAATGAAGGAAGGGCGGCCCCGGGGAGGGACCGCCCTAGTGAGACCGGGACTGGAGTCGAACCAGCGTCTCCCAGATTTCCAGCCCAGGCGCATAACCGTTCTGCCACCCGGTCACAAAGCGAATGCGGAGGGAGTGGGATTTGAACCCACGAGGGTGCCGGAACACCCTGCCTGATTTAAAGTCAGGTGCGATCAGCCAGACTCTGCCATCCCTCCATCTTGGTCGGCTCGCCCACGCGGCGAGCCGATTCGCTTTGCAGGCCCATGCTAGCGCGATTCCGTCAAGGGGTAGAAGCGGCCATCCACAGCGCCACAATATGTTGCGGGTTGCCTGTGGAAAACTTGGGTATCCGCAGGGGGTCAGCGGCAGATTTCCCAGAGTTTATATTGGGTTGGCCCGTCTGTGGATTTCACCACGCCATTCAACCGATGTGCTCGCAGACATGCCCCTGTCCGCTTCACCATGAGCCGCAGGAGCCGCTTGTTGGCGGTATCCAATCCACGCTCCGCCATGACCCGCTGGGCTATGTCGGCGGACGTGAGCGGCTTCTTGGCGTTCTTGAGGGTGGTGAGGACGATGCGCGACACCTCGCCCTTGAAGGCCTGATGCCGTGGCGGCACGACCTTGGACTTGATGTCGGCAAGTTCGATGGTGGGGTCAAACAGGTGGATGGTCGCGTCCACGTTGTCCAGGTCCACGACCAGTTGGCGCATCCGGTCTTGCAGATGTTCGATCTGCCCGGCGATCTCCGCCCGCTTCGCAACCAGCGCCGATATGACATGAGGCTCGCCCATGCATGACATGATGCCGATTGAAGGCGCATCAAGCCACGATTGGTTTGGTGCTCTTGCTACCTAATGCCGGTGAACTCCGGCAACTCGTCGAGAAAGAGGACGCCATGGTGAGCCAGCGCGGCCTCGCCCGGGCGCGCCTTCGTTCCACCGCCGACCAGCGCCGCCATCGACGCGGAATGATGCGGAGCGCGGAAAGGGCGCGCGGAGCCGATGCGTCCGCCCGAGAGCGCGCCGGCGAGCGAATGAACCATGGACACCTCGAGCAGTTCGGCCGGGTCCAGCGGCGGCAGGATTGACGGCAGGCGGCGGGCAAGCATGGACTTGCCCGCGCCGGGAGGCCCGATCATCAGCAGGTTGTGGCCGCCCGCGGCGGCCAGCTCCAGCGCGCGGCGCGCCGTCTCCTGACCCTTGATGTCCTTCAGGTCCGGCATGTCGTCGCCGGGCATCTCGACCGCCGGCTCGGGACGCGCCAGCGTCTGCAGGCCTTTGAAGTGGTTGATGAGGGCGAGGAGATTGCGCGGGGCGAGCAGGTCCATGTCGCGGGCGGCCCAGGCGGCCTCGGCTCCGCAGGCGCAGGGGCAGATCAGGCCCTTGCCCATGGCATTGGCGCCGATGGCGGCGGGCAGCGCCCCGGCCACGGGGGCGATGGCGCCGTCGAGGGACAATTCGCCGATGACGCAAAAGCCGGATATGGCGTCACGGGCGACCGCGCCAGCGGCAACCATCAATCCCAGCGCGATCGGCAGGTCATAGTGGCTGCCCTCCTTGGGCAGGTCGGCGGGGGCGAGATTGACGGTGATGCGCTTGGGCGGCAGGGCAAGGCCGATGGCATTGAGGGCGCCGCGTACCCTTTCGCGGCTCTCCGCCACCGCCTTGTCAGGCAATCCGACCAGGGTGAAGGCCGGAAGACCGGGGGCAATCTGTACCTGCACGTCAACCGCGCGGGCGTCGATGCCTTCGAATGCAACGGTCGCCACTTGTGCGTACATGAGCCCCCCGATCACCGAACAGTCTAGCCGCGGGCCGTGCGAGCGGCAAGAACAATTAGTGAACATTCAAACAGGAGGAAACTTTCGGCGGACTGACCGGCATCAAATGAGCGATCCGGCGCGGCTGTAAAATCATAGAACATGCGCGCGCCGGCTACCGGATAAGGAATTGGCAAGCTGTAATGTGATTCCCTGCGCCAACGTTCTGTTCACGATGAGAGGCCCTCGATGTCCTGGACCAAATCACCCGAGAAACGCGCCTTCCTGATACACGCGCTCGTATGGGCTGTGGTGTGCGCAGGCCTGGCGGCGTGGAACATGATGGAAATGCCCGCGCAAGGCGCGCAGCGCAGCTACTGGTTCCAGTGGCCGCTGCTCGGCTGGGGCATCGGCGTCGCCGCTCATGGGCTGGCGCTGCTGTTCAAGGAGCGGGAAAGCACGTCGCCATTGCTCAAGACGGAGGCGCAGCGCGGCTTCTGGGTCCACCTGTTTGCGTTCGTGGCGGTCAATATATTGCTGGTGGCAGTGGATCTGTCCACCACGCCCGGCCTGCAATGGGCCTACTGGCCGATCGCCGCCTGGGGCGTTGGCATCGCCGCTCACGGCTTTGCCGTGTGGCAGAACACGCGGAAGCGGCCGGCACGCCCAGCACCCGCGACGGGCGCGGCGCGCGCCATGACGCAACCGGCCGCACGACGCAAGGTGAAGAAGTCACGGGCCAAGGCGAAGCCCGCGTCGTCCCGCCGGGCGCGGGGCAGCGACCGCAAGGCTACTTCAGCGCGCAAGTCCGCCGCCCGCCGCTCTGCCGCACGCAAGCCTGCATCCCGCAAATCCTCGGCGCGCAAGTCCACCACACGCATGCCGGCAGCACGCGGTTCCAGCGCCCGCAGGAGGGCCGCCCGAAAATCCACGGCGCGCACGCCATCGACGCGCCGGTCGCCGGCACGCAAGACCGCCGCTCGCAGGTCATCGACACGCAAGACGACCACGCGCAAGATGTCGCCGCGCAAGCCGGGCAGCCGCAAGGCCGCGACGCGCAGCGCGGCGGCACGCCGGTCGACAGCGCGGCGCAGGTCCGCTGCCCGCAGTTCTACCCGCAGGCCGTCGCGGCGTGTTTCCCGCAGAGCGCGCCGTTAGGACAAAACGCGGCCGGATCCACTCAACATGATGCTCCGGCCGTTCCTGCTTTTCCTCGTCCTCGCCGCTGCCCTTGCGCCCGCGAATAAGGCGCGCGCGCAGGAGGCACGCGTCGGCGTGGTGCTCATGCATGGCAAGGGCAGCACGGCGCTGCCGAAGTCGCCGGTCGGCAAGCTCGCTGCCGCGCTGGAAGGCTCAGGCATTCTCGTTGCCATCCCGGACATGCCCTGGTCGAAGACGCGCAATCTCGCCAAGGACCATGACGACTCCATGCTCGAAATCGACGAGGCGGTCGCCGGACTGAAGGCGCAGGGCGCGGCTCTGATCGTCGTCGGCGGCCACAGCATGGGCGGAAACGCGGCGCTCGGCTACGGAGCGCGGCGCGAAGGCCTTGCCGGCGTGATGGTGCTCGCGGGCGGCCATGTGCCGGACGTGGAGGGCTACCAGAAGCGGCTCGACCATGACTGGAAGCGGGCGGCGGCGATGGTTGCCAGGGGCGAAGGCGACCGCGTCGGACAGTTCCAGGACAACGACCAGAACCGCAAGTTCACGATCACAACGAAAGCGCGCGACTATCTGAGCTGGTTCTCGCCGGATGGCCCCGCGGCTTTCCCGAAGAACGCAGCAGCGCTGAAGCCCGGCACGCCGCTGCTTTGGGTCGTCGGTACGCAGGACTTCATGTTCAAGCGTGGCGAGGGCTACGCCTTTGCCCGCGCGCCGAAACACGCAAACAGTCTGTATCTGGTGATAAATGGCGGCGGACACATCGACTCGGTCGAGACCGCCACGCCGCAGATCATCGAGTGGCTGAAGGCGCTGCCGCCGCGCTGAGATTTCAGTCGCCGACCTTGGCCTCGACGGCGTCCCAGATCATTGCCGCAATGTCGTTGCCGCCGAAGCGTTTGACCTCGCGGATACCCGTGGGCGAGGTGACGTTGATCTCGGTGAGCCAGTCGCCGATGACGTCGATGCCGACGAAGATCAGTCCAAGGCGTTTCAGTTCAGGCCCAAGCCGCTCGCAGATCTCGCGGTCGCGCCGCGACAGCTCCACAGCGACCGGCTTGCCGCCCACATGCATGTTTGAACGGGTCTCGTCGGCGGCGGGCACGCGATTGATGGCTCCGGCGAACTCACCGTCGATGAGGATGATGCGCTTGTCGCCCTTGCGCACCTCGGGGCGGTATTGCTGGACCATGAAGGGCTCGCGGAACACCGTCTGGAACAATTCCACCAGCGAGCCCATGTTGGTGTCGTCGGGCGCGATTCGGAACACACCCGCGCCGCCATTGCCATAGAGCGGCTTGACGATGATGTCCTTGTACTCGTCGCGAAACGCCTTCACGTCGGCAAGCGAGCGGGTGACCATTGTCGGCGGCATCAGGTCGAGGAAATCGAGCACGAACACTTTCTCCGGCGCGTTGCGCACGGAGGCGGGATCGTTGACCACCAGCGTCTCGGGATGGATGTGCTCCAGCAGATGCGTGGTGGTTATATAGGCCATGTCGAAAGGCGGGTCCTGGCGCAGATGCACGACATCGAAGTCGCCCACGTCAACAACACGCGGTTCGGACAGGCGATAATGGTCTCCGGGCTTGTCCTCAACCTTGAGCGTGTGACCGCGCGCGTGCAGGTGCCCCCCATAGAAGGAGAGGTCTGGCGGCGTGTAATAAAACAGCTCATGGCCCCGGCGCTGCGCCTCGAGCAGCAGCGCGAAGGTGGAATCGCCGCGAATGTCGATGCGGTCGATGGGGTCCATCTGGAACGCGACGCTGAGCGGCATTGCCGTTTCCCGGGTCTGTTTGGCGGAACGCCTTTCGGCAGGGCGCGAAGCTGACGCCAAAGGAGCGCGGCGTCAAATCCGAAATGCGTCGGCCACATGGCGCGGCAGTGACCACGGCGAGACCAGCACCACGTCGAAGCTCATG
>JAYZVT010000233.1:0-12715 GCA_036155355.1 Pseudomonadota bacterium | reverse complement strand
GCAATCCGATGATCCGGAGCGCGAAGGACTGCGCCAACACCACGACATGCATGTTGATGACCGCGGGCAGGTTGCTCTCCCCGCAGATTTCGCAGATCAGCCGCATGATCTGGCGCGACGATATGGGATCGAGGCTGGCGGTCGGTTCATCCACCAGCAGCAATTCGGGGTCCTGCTCGAGCGCCCGCGCGATGCCGACGCGCTGCCGCTGCCCACCCGAGAGCGCATCGGCCCGCTTGTCTGCGTGGTCGCTCAGTCCCACGCGCGCCAGCAGCGCAAATGCCTTGTCGATGTCGGCCTGCGCATAGCGGCGGGCAAAGCTGCGCCAGAAGGGCACATAGCCGAGACGGCCCGACAGCACGTTCTCCATCACCGACAGCCGCTCCACCAGCGCATATTCCTGGAAGATCATGCCGATGCGCCGCCGCGCGCGCGACAGCTCGCCGCGCCCCAGTTGCGTGATTTCCAGATCGTTGAGGAACACCTTGCCGCCGCTCGGCTCCACCAGGCGGTTGACGCAGCGGATGAGCGTCGACTTGCCCGCACCCGACGGTCCGATCAGGCATACAACCTGCCCGGCCGGAACGGAGAACGAGACGCCTTTCAGCGCCTCGTCGCCGGTGCGGTAGCGCTTGCGCAACTCCTCGACGCGCAGCATGCCGGTCGCCCCTCCCCCCTTCGGGCTGCGGTCAGCCTACTTGCACTTGTAGGAGACGTTGTTCGCCTCGTCGATCTTGCGGACGACTTCCCAATGTCCCTTGAAGGTAATGGGAATGAATTTGGCTTCGCCGGACTTCTTGAATTCCTCTTCCAACGGCGATCCTGCCCAGGGATAGGAGAAGAACGCTTCCTTGATCTTCTCCTGCAACTCGGGCTTGAGGTTATAGACCACGCCATAGCCGGTGGTCGGGAAGGTCTGCGACTTGTAGATCGACTTGATCTGCTCCGCCTTCACCACCTTGCGGTCAATCATGCGGGCAAGAACCGAATTGGCGATCGATGCGGCCGGGTAGTCCTTGTTGGCGACGCCGAGGATGGAATTGTCGTGCTTACCCGAGAAGGCGGGTTCGAAGTCCTTGCC
Source organism: Pseudomonadota bacterium (assembly GCA_036155355.1). GTDB lineage: Bacteria > Pseudomonadota > Alphaproteobacteria > Rhizobiales > Methyloligellaceae > JAYZVT01. The sequence goes on along the minus strand of JAYZVT010000233.1, from coordinate 11,634 downwards.
TGCGACCATCTTGAATTCGCTCTTCAGCAGCGCGGACGGCGCCTTGAATCCCGAATTCGACGTCTCCGAAGTGAAGGCCAGCTTCTTGCCCCTGATGTCTTCCACCTTCTCGATGCCCGAGCCCGGATAGGTGATGATCTCCATCTCGTATCCGAAGCTGTTGTCGGCCGAGGCCATCATGGCAAAGGGTCGGAAGCCCGCGCAGGCCACCGCGATCGGGTTTGAGCCCGTATTGAACCCGGCGACGTGCAGCCGTCCCGCACGCATGGCTTCGATCTGCGCGGCGTTGGACTGCACTGGGAAGAATTGCACCTTCTTGCCGGTTATTTTTTCCATATGCTGGAGGAATCCGTCCCACACCTTGGCGTAGACGGCGGGATCTTCGACCGGCGTATAGGCGAAAATAAGCGTTGAGGGATCGACCTGTTTTGACGGGTCGGAGGGAATGTCGGCGATCAGGTCGCCGTCCTTGTCCTCGAAACGGGCATCCAGCCCAAATTCGGCCCTGGCCTTTCCTGGAATGCCTGCCAGCAGCGCCAGGCCAACCGTCGCCGCGAAAAGTGCCTTAAGATACATGTGTGTTTCTCCCGTCGAGATGCGCGATTGTTGAATTGCCCCGCGCTGAACGGCCCGCGGCATTGCCGCGAACCAGCTCCGTCCTTTAGGGCCGGAGTGCCCCAATTCTATTGCGCAGCGCGGGGCCGCTCCAATGAAATCCGCTGTCGCATTGGCCCCGGGGATCGGGGCCGCGGTGAGTCTGTCGAGAAGCGCTTTTTTAACGATAGGTTCCGAAATCCCCCTGGAATGCGGCGAAATTTACCTAAAACTTCAGCGCTTGCCGCCAATCTGCCCCACCGCGCTTCCTCGGAGGAGATGGATGCTACGCGAGCAGCTTGCGGACTGGGGGCGGATTTCCAGACGTGCCTACTACCGGGCCGCCGCCTGGCTTGTGCGCCTGCCGCGGACAGAAGTCTGGCGCGTGTCATCGATTGCCGTCCGCCACGTCGGCAAAGCCATTCGCAGCTTCATCGACGGCTGGCGCAAGAATATCCGCGCGCTCGATAAAATTCGCCGCGAGCCCGCCTCAAAGCGCTGCACGCCCCGTTCCCTGCGCGAGCCAATCCGCAACATCAGTCTTGCCGCCGCGGTGGTGACGGCCCTGTCGGGACCCGTCATCTATGGAGGCCTCGGCTATGCCGTGCTCTCCGATTCCATCGAGACCAAGGCCGCCATGCTCGCGGACGGTCTCGGCCGCAACGTGTCCGAGCGCACCAAGTCTTTCGCCGAGACAGGCGAAGCACTTTCCACCGCCGCCGCCGCCGCCGTCTCCTGGGATGAAAATCTGCGCCAGCGCATCCGCTCGGCGGACGGCAAGGTCGTGCTTGAATACGGCATGGACCCCGTCCCGTTCATGATCCGCACCATCGCACCGATCACCGTCAAGGGTAGCACGATCGGTTCCATACAGGTGGCCGCCAGCCTGTCGCCGCTGTTCCGCCAGGTGTCCTTCGTCGCCGGCATTGGCGCGGTCCTCGGTATGCTGGTCTTTCTGATCTCCGCGTCGCTGCCACTGCGGATGCTGGACCGCACCATAGGCGATCTTCAGCGCCGCCGCCGCGAGCTGCGCACCCAGAATTTGCGCTTCAATGCCGCCGTGTCCAACATGTCCCAGGGCCTGTGCATGTTCGACGGCGACAAGCGCCTCGTCGTGCGCAACGAGCGCTGGGTAAAGATGTATGGCCTGACCGCTGAAGACGCCCGCCTGGGCACCCGTTTCGAGGACATTCTGCGCAGCCGCGTCGCCCGCGGCGCCTATGCCGGACCCGATCCGGAAGGATACATCCGCGAGCGCAGCGCCTCGGTGACATCGGGCAAGGCGACAACGACGATCCAGGAGATGCAGGATGGACGCTCATTTGTCATCCGTCACCAGCCGATGCCGGATGGCGGATGGGTGGCGACCCATGACGACATTACCGAGCAGCGCCGCATCGAAGCCCGTATTGCCCATCTCGCGCATCACGACTCGCTCACCAACCTGCCCAACCGCTCCATGTTGATGGAGCGGATCGACGAGGCCCTTGCGAGATCGCGCCGGGGAGAATCCTTCGCTGTCCTTTGCCTGGATCTCGACCGCTTCAAGAGCATCAACGACACATTGGGACATCCGGTCGGCGACGAACTGCTCAAGCAGGTTGCCAAACGCTTGCAGGGAGTCTTGCGCGAGTCCGATACCGTGGCGCGGCTCGGCGGCGACGAATTCGCCATCGTCATGCAGGGCAGCGACCTGCCGCGCATGGCCGAGGAGCTGGCGAAGCGCGTCTGCCGCACCCTGAGCGTGCCTTTCGAGCTGGAGAGCCACGAGCTGCGCATCGCCTGCAGCATCGGCATCGCCATCGCGCCCACCGACGGCAGCAGCGCCGATCAGCTGATCCGCAGCGCCGATATTGCCCTCTACCGCGCCAAGAGCGACGGCCGGGGCATCCACCAGTTCTTCGAGCCCGACATGGATGCACAGCTGAAGGCACGCCGCGCCCTCGAGCTTGCCCTCGGCGGCGCGTTGGCGCGCGACGAGTTTTCCCTTGAGTACCAGCCGATCGTCGATCTGCACACCAACGCTATCGCCGGTTTCGAAGCGTTGCTGCGATGGGACGATGAGCTTCGCGGCCGGGTGCCGCCGGATACATTCATCCCGGTGGCCGAGGAGACCTGCCAGATCATCGCAATCGGGGAGTGGGTGCTCCAGCAGGCTTGCCGCCAGGCCGCCACATGGCCGGAGAAGTATCGCGTTTCCATCAACCTCTCCTCTGCGCAGTTCCGTATCGGCGACATCGTGCGCCTGGTTACCGATACGATTGCCGCGACCGGCCTCAAGGCAGAGCGGCTTGAACTTGAAATCACCGAAACCGCGCTGCTGCACGACAACGAGCAGACTCTGCAGCAGCTGCATGCCCTGCGCGACCTCGGCGTCCGCATCGTCATGGACGATTTCGGCACCGGCTATTCGTCATTGAGCTACCTGCGCAGCTTCCCCTTCGACAAGATCAAGATCGATAGGTCCTTCGTCGAGACGCTGGGGAACGGTGGTGATTCCCTGACCATCATGCGCGCCCTTCTCGGCCTCACCCGCCAGCTTGGCATCCCGACCACGGCCGAAGGCGTGGAAACGCAGGAACAGCTGGAGGCCTTGCGCGCCTTCGGCTGCAACGAAATCCAGGGCTACTTCATCAGCCGTCCCGCGCCTGCCGCCGAGATCGAAAGCAAGTTCATCTCGCCGGCGAGCGGCGAGTCTGCCGACGGCTCCCTGCCATCGAATGTGGAGAGGCTTCGCGCCTAGCCCGAATCCTTGCCGAAGCCGCTTCCTGCCTTGCGGTATTCCTCGCGGGGTGGAGCGAAGACGTCCAGTATCACCGCGCCTTTGGGGCCGCCCCTGAAGGTGTGCGGAACATTACCCGGCGTTCTCCAGAAGTCGCCTTCCTTTACCTGGAACTCCCGTCCGTCCTGGGTGCGGGTGCCCGATCCCTCGATGACGACGCCCCACTGCTCCTCCGGGTGGCTGTGCAGCCGGCCCGCAGCGTTCGGTGCGATGCGCACGACGGATATCATCGCCTGCTCGCCGGGAAAGATGCGCGTCTCGATTCCGTCGCTGAGCCTGCGCTTCAGTCCCTGGTCCATGTCGTGCAGATTGAAAAAAGTCTGGTCGCTCAACTCACCGATCCTCCTGCGTGCTGCCTGACGGGTTGGGCTCCCGTACCGATTTCATTTCTCCCAGTCATAACCCGAAGTCTTCAGGAAATGCTCAAGCGCTGCGGCAAAATCCAGCTTCAGCATCTTGCCCTTGCAGTTGCCTTCCTTGTCCAGTGCAATCGAGCACTGTTCATAGTCAATGCCCGCATCGCGGTCGAAATGCTGCCGCATTAGCGCGATCGCCTGCGGACCCTCGCCAATAAGAACCTTCTGCGCGACATAGCCGGCAAGGAAGGCATTGATGTCCATGTCAGGCTCAGCGCGCTCTATCATGGACTTGAGATATTGCCGCTGGCGGTCGGCGAAAGACGTCTCGCGCGACACCACGATCAGCTTTCCCTTGTCCAGCCGCTCTATCTTCAGCGGCGCGCGTGAGCAAGCGTAGCAGCCGAAGGCATAAAGGAACTGGTTGTCGCGTTCAACGATCTCCGCCCGTCCGTCATTGTCGGCGTCGTCCACAAGCAGCGGTCCGCCGTCGAAATGCCCGGCCTCCACCACCCGCCACGACTTGCCGTCCGGACTGCTGGCAAGGATGCGCGTGCCCGAGCAGCAATGCGCGCCACCCGTGTAGCTGGAGAAGACCACCTCCGGATATGGATTGCCCGGGTCCATCTCAGCGATCTGGGCGGCAAAAAAGGGCTGATCCAGATAGGTCTCCTCTCCCTCCATGCTGGCCACCTTGCGGCCGTTGACGCTGAGCGTCAGTACCGGCATGCGCGCAATTTCGCTCCCCTCCTTGCGGGTGCGAAGCGTGATCTCGGCCGTCAGGGCGCCGACGCCCATGCGCCAGGGGCCAGTCCTGGCATGGCCGAATTCGCCGGTCTGGATCAGGGCGAGGCTGGCCTCGCCCCATCGCCAGACGGGCTCGCGCAGAAGCGCCGCATCGGCCTCGCGCAAGGCGGCAATGAGCGAGGTGGCATCCCCCGCCTGTGCCGGATGCGGGCAAGATGGCCAGCCCAGCGCGGCCAACAGGTTGACCAGCAGGAAGATGCGCGGAATCGTCATTTTCAATGGGGCCAAATCTGCATCTGGGGTCGCGCCAGGACGCCGAAAACCCTATCTTAGGGCTGTAACAGCCGCACGGCGAAACGGAATCGCACCATGCCCTTATTCAGAAAATTCAGGGAGCTGGCCGAGCGCTTCACCGGGTCGGACAACGCAGTCCAGGCTCTCGACGACGAGCAGATGCGGGTCGCCGCCGCGGCTCTGCTGCTGCATACCGCCAATATCGACGGCGAAGTTCACAAGACCGAGATCCAGCGCGTGCGCCGCCTGCTTGAACAGCGCTTCGAGCTGGACCCTGGCGCGGCCAGCTCCCTGATGGACGAGGCCGAGAAGCGCGAGCAGGAAGCTGTCGATCTCTATGGCTTCACCAGCGTGCTCACTGCCCAGCTCGACAGGCCGGGCCGGCTCAAGATCGTCGAGATGCTCTGGGAGGTGGTGATGGCCGATGGCATCATCCATGAATTCGAGGCCAATCTGGTCTGGCGCGCCGCCGAGCTGCTTGGCGTCACCTCCAGCGACCGCATCGCGCTGCGCAAGAGCGTCGAGGAGCGGCAGAATCCTGCCGAATGAAACCATTGGATGCGCTCACGGGTCTTTTCAGGATGGGATCCGGCAGGTAAGCCTATCCTGCACCGATTCCATCTCACTCTCTTCTTTCACAGGTTTCACAGGTCACCTGACATGACCCGCCCAGACAACAGGTCTTCGCATGCTTGATCGCCCGCGCCCGCCCGCGCCCGATCCGCGCGCTTGCTTGTGGGGGCGCGACCCGCTCTGCTGCGACGGCGAGGCGAAGAAGCCGGTGCTGCTCATCGTTCATCAGGAGCATTCATGTCCCGGCCATGTGGCCAACTGGTTTGCCGCTAATGGTTATCCCATCGACCTGCGCAGGCCGCGTTATGGCGACCCGCTGCCAGACACGCTTGAGCATCATGTTGGCGCGGTCATATTTGGCGGACCCCAGAGCGCCAACGATCCCGACGATTACATCCGCCGCGAGACAGACTGGATCGCCGTGCCGCTGTCCGAGGCCAAGCCGTTCCTCGGCATCTGCCTCGGCGCGCAGATGCTGGCGCGTCACCTGGGCGCGCGGGTCGGATTCGATGCCGACGGGTTCGCGGAGATGGGCTATTACCCACTGCGCCCGACCGAGGAAGGCCGGAAGATGTGCGCCTGGCCTTCGCGGGTCTATCAATGGCATCGGGAGGGATTCGAGCTTCCCTCCGGCGCGTCGCTGCTGGCGCAGGGAGAACGCTTTCCCCAGCAGGCATTCCGCTATGGACCGGCTGCCTTCGCCGTGCAGTTCCATCCCGAGATCACCCAGCGGCTGATCTTCCGCTGGACCACGCGGGCCGGGCACCGCCTCGTGCTTCCAGGCGCCGGAGCACGCGACACGCATTTTGCCGGGCATCTGGAGCACGGACCGGACCAGCGCCGCTGGCTCGACGGCTTCCTTTCCGCCTGGGTCGGTCTCGGCTCCAACGCCGGCACGGACGCACGCGCCTGACCGCCGCATATTCCGCCACGGCGGTTTCATGCCTGTCACCGGGCATTTCTTGCCCCGCTGCCGGCGAATTTCTGCCGCGTCGGCAGACTTCTGCATCTATATTTAGTAGGCAAAGGTAAGTTTCATACAATATATTGTGGCGCACATGGGGCGTTCACTTGGCAGGACCCTTGCTACACAGCCGTCAGCGCCGGGCCAGTAGTTGTGCGTCGCCGGTGCCCAATAGGCGGAGGAAGGCAGTTCTGTTCCAAGTGCCCCCTTCTGGAGTCCTTCCTCCGCCGCTCCCCTCTTGAATTCGGTCACTGACGCGAGCCTGCGGGCGGCTTCACATTCCGGGTGAGTATGGAGGGAAACTGGTGGAGCCGAGGGGGATCGAACCCCTGACCTCGACGTTGCGAACGTCGCGCTCTCCCAACTGAGCTACGGCCCCATGACCCTTTCGGGCGCCCTTGGCGGGCGCAGGTGTTTTATGGTGCGCTGCTTTGCACTGTCAAGCAAAGCCCCGCCCGCGCCATGCGGCCTTGCCCGGCGCGCCGAGGACGGTTACATGATCCCCACCAATCGAACCGCGGGGAAGAATGCATGCTGCCGCTGATTCAATTCATTGCGATGGTCATCGACCTCTACATCTGGGTCATCATCGCCAGCGCGGTGCTGAGCTGGCTGATCGCTTTCGGCGTCGTCAACACCCAGAACCGCTTCGTCTATACTCTCGCGGACATGCTCTACCGGCTGACCGAGCCGGCGCTGCGCCCGATCAGGAATTTCATTCCCAACATGGGTGGCCTCGATCTGTCGCCGGTGGTGCTCATCCTCGCGCTGATCTTCCTGCGCAATGTCGTTCTGATCGGCTGGATCGCGCCGCTCTTCCTCTGACCACCAATGGGCGATGCCGACAAGCCCTATCGCACGGGTGGCGCTGGGCTCATCGTCATGCTGCGCCTCACGCCCGGTGCTTCGCGCGACGCCGTGGAAGGGATTGAACCCGTCCAGGGAGGAGTGGCGCTCAGGGCACGCGTCCGCGCCGCGCCGGAGAAGGGCAAGGCCAACGTCGCGCTCGGCAGGTTGCTCGGCAAGTGGCTCGGCGTTGCGCCATCTCGGGTGCGGCTCAAATCGGGCGGCACGTCGCGGTTGAAATCCATGGAAATCGAGGGCGATCCAGCTGCTCTCGCCGCCGCGATAGAGACACGGCTGGCGGCCAACAAGCAATCGGGACAGGTCTGAATGGCAAAGGCAACGGTCATTGATGGAAAGGCGCTTGCGTTCAAGTTGCGCGGCGACGTGGCGGCCGCAGTGGCTCGGCTCGGCTCGGAGCGGGGCATTGTTCCGGGACTGGCGGTAGTTCTCGTCGGAGAAGACCCCGCCAGCCAGGTCTATGTGCGCAACAAGGGACGTCAGACCGTTGAGGCCGGAATGGCCTCTTTCGATCACCGGCTCGACGCCGGCACCAGCCAGTCCGACGTCCTTGCGCTTGTCGCCAGGCTGAACGGCGATCCGAAGGTCCACGGCATCCTGGTGCAACTGCCGCTGCCCGGACATATCGACGAAAGCGCGGTGCTCTCGGCAATCGATCCCGCAAAGGACGTTGACGGATTTCACCCGGTCAACGCTGGACGGCTGATGACCGGCCAGCCGGGGCTGGTGCCATGCACGCCCTTGGGGTGCATCCTGCTGGCGAAGCAGGCCGCGGCCGATCTATCCGGCTTGGAAACCGTTGTTGTCGGCCGTTCCAACATTGTCGGCAAGCCTGTGGCGCAGCTCCTGTTGCGCGAGAACTGCACCGTCACCATCGCCCATTCCCGCACCCGCGACCTTCCCCAGGTCACTGCCCGTGCGGATCTGCTCGTCGCCGCCGTCGGCAGGCCGGAGATGATCCGCGGCGGCTGGATCAAGCCAGGCGCCATTGTCATCGACGTTGGCATCAACCGCGTGGAAGGCAAGGATGGCAAGGGCCGGCTCGTGGGCGACGTGGCATTTGCCGAAGCCGAAAAGGTGGCGGGTGCGATTACCCCGGTTCCGGGCGGCGTCGGTCCCATGACCATCGCCTGCCTGCTGCGCAACACGTTGCAAGCCGCCTGTGCAATCGAGGGCGTGGAAATGCCGCAACTTTAGCAGCGCCCTTCCCGGGGGCGCGAGAAACGCCCGGTCATGGCCCGTTGCGCCGGCTCCGGCGACACGCGACTATGGCGCGGCGGCGGGCTTGCCGCCGCTGGGTGGACCAAATGCGCAATCTGTGCCGGGCCGTCGCTTTGGGTGTTGCGCTTGCCGCCGCTCCCGCCGCGACCGGCGGCGCGGCACGGGCCTGCGCGCTCGAACTGGTCATCGCCGTCGATGTGTCCGGCAGCATCGACAGCCAGACCTACGCCTTGCAGATGCAGGGATATGCCTCCGCTTTCCGCGACAAGGACGTGCAGCGCGCTATCTCCGCGCTTGGCCCGGGCGGCATCGCCGTCGCGCTGCTCCAGTGGGGCAGCACCGCCGAGCAGGATCGCACCATCGCCTGGTCACGTGTCACCGACAGGACCTCGGCGGAAGCGCTCGCCGCCGTCATCGAGCACGCGCCGCGCCGCTTCAGCCACACCGGCACCGCCATCGGCGCCGCGCTCGCCTTCGCTGCCGGACAGTTCGAGGCGGGTGGCCTGAGATGCGGCCGCCGGGTGATCGACATCTCCGGCGACGGGCGCAGCAACGCCGGGCCGGAGCCTTCCGGGGTGCGGGACGCCGTAGTGCTGGCCGGCATCACCATCAACGGGCTACCCATCACCGATATCGACAGGGCGCTGGATGCCTACTATGCCGATAGTGTCGTCGGCGGCGAGGGCGCCTTCGTCATGATCGCCGAGAACTACGCCGATATTTCCGTGACAATAAGGAAGAAGCTGTTGCGGGAACTTTCGCCGCGCATTTCCGCGACGCCTAGCGATGACCGCCTTGCGGCGCACGGCGCAGCTATGCACCCTCGATAATCGTGATCGTGCCGCTGCTGGCCTTCTCGCGGATTTTTTTTGCCTTCTGATACTGCTCGGAGCGGTAGCAGGCGAGCGCCTTCTCCATGCTGTCGAACTCGATCACCACATGCCGCTCGCCCGACTTGCCTTCCACGCATTCGAATGCTCCGCCGCGCGCCAGGAATCTGGCGCCGTATTTTTCAAAGGCCGGCTTCGCCGTCGCAATGTAGTCGGGATAGACACTGGCGTCCGTTACGGTGACATGTGCGATCCAGTAGCCCTTCGGCATGACCTTCCCCCTTGTCCGCTGAAACCTTCTCCCGGCTGCTTTTCGTTCCGGCCTGCCGTCAGGCAACGCCTTCGACGATCACGACCTCCGACTCGGCGTAGGCCTGGCGCAGCTTCACCGCCTTCTGGTATTCGGGCGAGTCGTAGCAGGCCTTGGCCTGATTGTAGCTGTCGAACTCGATGACCACGTGCCGCTCGCGCACCGGGCCTTCAGGACCTTCGCATTTGCCGCCGCGCACGAGGAACTTCGCCTTGTACTTCTCAAATGCGACCGCGTCGGCGGCAATGTACTTGGGGTAGTTGGCCGGGTCCGTCACGGTCACATGCACAATCCAGTATCCCTTTGCCATTCCGTGTTTCTCCGCCTATTTGCGCGCGCCGTCATGGGGCGTCGCCAGCCGCGTTGCCATCAGCGCCAGCACTATGGCAGCCGCGCCAATGGGAAGGAAGGCCGACGCAGGAAATCCGGTCGCATCCCACGTCGCTCCGCTGATGACGGGTGTGACGAAGGACAGAAAGTAACCGATCAGGAATACACCCGCCGAGAAGCGGTGCACGTCGTCATGCTCGGCAAGCAGCGGCGGCAGGGCGAGCACAAGGATCAGGTTGGCCGCGGCGCAAAAGCCGACGATGGCCGAGAACAGGATCACCAGCCCGTCCGTCTCGGCCAGCACCAGTCCTGCGAGGGCGCAGGCGCACAGCAGGCCGGTCGCCACCAGTGGCCAGGCGCGGCCCACCGCACGGTCGGCAATGAAGAGCAACAGGAACGACGCCGGCAACTGTCCCGCGTTGAGCGCCGACAGTGCCGGACCGATCAACGCATTGCGGCCGCTGTCATGCAGGAAATCCGGCAGGAAGCTGTTGGTTGCGAAATACATGGACGAGGCGCAGCCAAGCACGATGCCGCATTTGACCATGGCGCCATTGCGCCAGTCGGGCAGCCAGCGCGATGGCGCGACCGTGCCGCGCAGGCCCGGACGCCGCACATGCCCGCGCGACAGCGCATAGACGACGAGCGCTATGTTGAGCACGGGGATCAGCGACCATACCGCCAGCGCCCCACCCCAGCTTCCGGTCAGCGGCAGCGCGACCGGGAGCGTCAGCGCCGCGCCGATGATCTCGCCAACCAGCAGGCCGTTCACGTAAACGGCGGTCGCGCGCCCGGCGTGATCCGGCATCCAGCGCCCGACCAGCGTCGGCATGGCCGGCTGCATGATGGCGATGCCAAGGCCCATGACGATGGTCATGCCGAACAGCACGGCGACGTCGGGCCCCAAACCCCGCAGCGCTCCCGCCGCCCCGGTCAGCAGCAGGCCGACCACAAGCGCGCGAATGGCGCCGATGCGCGCCAGCAGCAGCGAGCCGCTGAGCGCCCCGAAGGCAAACATTAGCACGGGCAGGCCGTTGAGCGCGCCGATGGCCTTCTGGCTCAGCTGCAGGTCGTCGTGGATCAGGGGAATGACCGGCGGTGTCGCCAGTATGGTGACGCGCAGGCTGGCGCCCGATACCCAGAGCAGCAACAGCGCCCAGAATTGCGATATGGGCGGCGCGCTGGCGCCCGGACTGGTGTCAGCCAAGCGCCGCCTCGATCTCCTTGACGATCGCCTGCGCCGCCTCGCGCGGGTTCCCGGCCCCGGTGATGGGTCGCCCGACCACGAGATAGTCGGCGCCCGCGCCGATGGCCGCCAGCGGCGTGGTCACACGCGCCTGATCGCCTGCGGCGGCTCCGGCGGGTCGGATGCCTGGCGTGACGATGAGAAAATCGGGGCCAAGCGTCGCTCTCAGCCGGCTTGCCTCTCGGCCCGACGCGACAACGCCGTCGAAGCCCGCCTCGCGCGCCAGCCGTGCCCGGCGCAACACCAGGTCCGACGGCGTGATCGAAATGCCCTGCTCCACCAGGTCGGCGGCTTCAAGGCTGGTGAGGACCGTGATGGCGAGCAGCTTCATGTCGCTGCCCTTGCGTCCGCGCACGGCCGCCTCCAGTGTCTTGCTGTCTGTGCCGTGGACGGTGAGGAATGTCGCTCCCAGACCGGAGATGTTCGCCGTGGCGCGCTCGACCGTGTTGGGTATGTCGAGCAGTTTTGCATCGACGAAGACCCTGTGACTCTCCCGCGCCAGATCCTGCGCCAGCGCCGCGCC
>JAYZVT010000232.1:0-5237 GCA_036155355.1 Pseudomonadota bacterium | reverse complement strand
GGCTTCGACTGCACACTCGAAGGACCCGACGACGCGCGGGCCATCGCGGAGTGGATGAAGCTCGGCGTCAAGCGCACCCATGACCGGGATTTCCGGCCCGATCGGCAGGGTGATTCCGCCTATCTGGTGGTGCCTGCGGGGCTGCACGGACCGGCCTTCCTTGCTCTGAAAAATTTCCAGGTGCTGCGCACTTACAACACCGCGGACCTGTACGCGCTGTATGTGGGGCATGTGGCCGACCGCATTTACGCGGACAAGGAATTCGAGGGCCGCTGGGGCAAGGTCACCTCCTTCACGCGCGACGAGATACGGACGCTGCAGGAACATCTGCATGCCCAAGGGGTGGACGTGGGCAAGATCGACGGACTCATGGGCGGCAAGACTCGCCGCGGCGTCGGCCTGCTGCAGCGCAAGCTGGGGCTGGCAGTGACCTGCTATCCCGACCGCGAACTCATCAAGCGCGTGCGGCAGGCGCAGAATTGATTCCCATGGCCTAGGACCGCGCCGGGGAGGCTGCTAGACTCCCCGGAGCGGGCGATTCAGGAGACGCGGACGAACGGATGATTCGCGAATGGCGGCGGCAACTGCTTGGGCGCGGCATGGCATGTCTCATGTTGTACGGCGCCATCGGGACCGGGGCTCCGGCCATGGCCGATGAAGCCTTTTCCAGCTTCGTGGACAGCCTGTGGTCTGGCGCGCGTGCGGCCGGGGTGTCGCGCGAGACGTTCTCCCGCGCCTTCAAGGACGTGACGGCCGATCCCGAAGTTCTGGAAAAGGCCGAGCACCAGCCCGAGTTCGTCAAGCCGATCTGGGACTATCTGGAAAGCGCGGTTTCCGACAAGCGCATCCAGAACGGCAGGGAGCAGCTTGCGCGCTACAAGCAGACGCTGGACGCGATCGAGCAGAAATACAACGTGGACCGCTCGGTGGTCGTCGCCATCTGGGGCATGGAGACGAGCTATGGCTCCTTCACCGGCGACAGGAACGTCATCCGTTCGCTGGCGACGCTGGCCTACAAGGGCTCACGGCAGGATTTCGGCCGGCAGCAGTTGATTGCGGCCCTGAAGATTTTGCAGAAGGGCGACATAGCCCCGGAGCGGATGATGGGTTCATGGGCGGGAGCGATGGGACATACCCAGTTCATCCCGACCACCTACGAGGCTCATGCGGTAGATTTCACCGGCGACGGCAAGAGAGACATCTGGAACAGCATTCCCGACGCACTTGCCTCCACGGCCAACTATCTCAAGGCCTCAGGCTGGCGTTTCGGCGAAACCTGGGGCTACGAGGTTGAAATACCCAAGGGCTTCGATCATGCCCTGGCCAATCCCAAGCTGCTCAAAACGCTGAAAGAGTGGGACGCACTTGGGGTCAAGCGGGTGCGTGGACTGGCGTATCCGCGTCCGGACGACCAGGCGGCGCTGATCCTGCCGGCGGGCGCGAGCGGCGCGGCATTCCTGGCGCTGAACAACTTCCGCACGATCCTGCGCTACAACAACGCCACCGCCTACGCGCTCGCGGTCGGGCATCTCTCGGACCGCATTCGCGGTTTCGGGCCTTTCGTCAGGTCATGGCCGGTCGGGGACGCGCCGCTGGCGCGCTCGGAACGCATGGAATTGCAGCAGCACTTGGCGCGCAAGGGTCTGCTCAACGGCGAGATAGACGGCATCATCGGCTCGGGCACGATGGAGGCAGTGCGCGCTTTCCAGAAGTCCAAGGGATTGACCGTGGACGGTTATGCGGGACAGAAGCTGCTGGAGATACTGCGGCGCGACAGCTAGGCGCAGCGATGCGCAATTGCCACATCGAAACAGAAATTCACTCTTTTTAAAGCATGAGGGGGCCAGACTTGCTGGCATATGGTTTGCGATTCCACTCTATAGTGGCGCGGGCGTACCAAAATGGTACGCTGGCAGAGTGGGGGCGTAAGAAGACAACTTTCGGTATCGCGTAGTCATCATGCTCAAACAATCTCTCCCGACATATACCCTTGCCGGCGTGCTGGCGGTCGCCTGGCTGGCCGTGGCGCAATTGCTTCCAGTTCATGCGCAGTCCTTCGGCGTGCTGGGCCGCACATATGTGACGCCCTTCCCGGAGGAGGACAAATACAAGCTCTACGTCTTCGGCGACTCGCTCGGCGATGGCGTGTGGTCCGGTCTCTACCGGGCCTTCCAGGAAGACGGCAATGTCGAGGTGGTGAAGAAGTCGCGGGTTTCGACCGGCTTCGTTCGCACCGACTATTACGACTGGAACGCGGCGCTCGACGGAATTCTCCGCCAGGAGAAGGCCCATATCGGCGTGGTCATGGTTGGCGCCAACGACATGCAGGCCATCCGCGAGGGAAACAAGTGGTACAAGGTCGGCACCGAAGAGTGGCGCCGCATCTACGGTGCGCGCGTTGACGATTTCATCAAGCGGATGAAGACGTCGCATCTGGCGGTCTACTGGGTCGGCCTGCCGGTCATGCGCAGCGACAACCACAATCAGGATATGCAGGTGATGAACGAAATCGTGAGGGAAAAGGCTTTCCTCAACGGAGTGAAGTTCATTGATACCTGGAACGGCTTCGTCGACCAGTCTGGCCGCTATAGCGCCTTCGGTCCCGACCTGAGCGGGCAGGTGAAGCGGCTGCGCGCCGACGACGGCGTGCATTTCACCATGCAGGGCTACCGCAAGCTGGCGCATTTCGTGGAGCGGGAAATCCGCCGCGACCTGCGCGTGGCCAAGGCCGAGCGCAACATTCCGCTCGCGGGCAGCGAGGCGGAGCAAGCGCGCGCAATTCGCCGCGACGGCGACGCCGACAGGCCGGCCGAGCCCGCGTCTCCGGCTCTGCCGGGCCAGCGACGTGGCGCACTGCCCGACGACACGCAGAAGCAGCCGGAAGGGCAGGGCAAGGCGGATGCGCCCGCGGTCGTCGTCAAGTCCGACCGGCAGGCGGCGCTCGAATTGCCGCGGCCGGCGATATCGGAAGCGGCGGCGATTGCCACGTCAGGCTCAAACTATTCGCCCGAGGGAGAACTGATCGCGAGCGATCTTCCCGACGGCTTGACGGCGCTCGCCTCCATTTCGCCCATAAACGATCCTAGTCTCGCCTCGCCTCAGCGTTTGCCACTGACCCAGCGCCCTTATTACCGGGTACTCATAAAGGGTGAGCAGCTCGCGCCGAAGGCGGGACGGGCGGATGACTTTTCCTGGCCTCGGGGCTGACTGGTCCGGTCAAGCCGCGTTTGTAGAGTCGTAGAGTACGAGGCGTGTGATGCCGGACAGAGGTTCCTCCGGCCTGTTCAACCGGCTTAGCTGGCCGAAGCTGGCCAGATGGTTGCTGCTGCCGCCCGCGGCGGTCGCCGCTGGATTCCTGTTCGCCGAGAAGGAGCCGGGCTTCCGCACCCTCGACGGCGTGTCCGTCATCCGCACCAGCCTGCACAAGATCAATCGTTCGCTGAAGTCCGACCGTCCCGAGATGCAGGTGACGGTCCGGGTCAACCCGGTGCCCGTTGCGTTACCCACTACTATGCCCGAACCCAGGCCAGAGCCTGCTGCCGAACCGGTCGCCGCCGCCATGCCAGGAATCGCGCCGGTGGCCGTGGGGCCGCTCGCAGGCTTCTACCGTGGACTGAGAGAGATCGACACAGGCACGCGGGCGCGGCCGGTGACGATCCTGCACCTGGGCGACAGCCATATCGCGGCGGATCGGTTCTCTGGCGACCTCAGGTCGCTGTTCCAGGCCCGTTTCGGCAATGCCGGGCGCGGCATGATGATGCCCGGATTTCCGTTTCCCTATTACCGCGCGCAAGGCGTGGAATTCTCCAAGACGGGGGCATGGACCGCCTCCAACAGCTTCCGCAACGACAGCGGTCCCTATGGCGTGACCGGCGTCAGGCTGACCACGCGCCAGGGCGGGGCGACGCTCAGCCTCACCAGCGAGGATGGTCCTTTCGAGTGGGCTGAAGCCACGTTCCTGACCGGCGCAGGCATGGGAGCTGCGACCGTGTCGGTAGGCCAGGCCACCGAGACCACCTCGACCGCGGGCAAGGACGGCAGCCTGCGCCGTGTCCGCATCGAGCGCAAGGGCAGCAAGATGACTGTGACGGCGCGGGGAGACGGTCCGGTGTCGGTGCTCTCCTGGGCCATCGGCTACGAGCGGCCGGGCGTTCGCTATGTCAGCTTCGGCATTCCCGGCGCGACAGCGGAGACGACCCGCCGATGGGACGACGCGCTGCTCGCCGCCGATATCGAGCGGCTCAATCCCGATCTGGTGATCCTCGGCTTCGGCACGAATGAAGGATTCAACGACGGGCTGAACCTCTCTACCTATTCGCAGCGCGTCACTGAGCTGATGGGGCGCATATCAGCCGCGGCGCCGCAGGTGTCGTTCCTGATTATCGGTCCGGGCGACTCGGCCAGGCTGCCTCGCTTCGCCGGCGGTTCCCGGCGGGACCTGCCCTGCCGCGACCTCGATGACAGCGAGCGGGCGAACTACACCACGCTGTTGCGCAGCCGCAGTCCGAAGCTGGCGCGCTGGCATCCGCCGGCCAAGCTCGGCGAGGTGCGGCATGCCCTGAAGGAGATCGCACAGTCCCAGGGCGCAATGTTCTGGGACTGGTCGCGGGCAATGGGCGGCCCCTGCGGCATCCAGGACTGGGTGAGGTCGCAGCCCGCGCTCGCCGCCGGCGACTACGTTCATATCACTGCAGAAGGCGCGCGCCGTTCCGCGCGCATGTTGTTCACGGCCATCATGGCCGGCTATTCGCCGCTGGACCGACTGGCGGCCAAATGAGGGACAGGCCGGGGGGCCTGGAGGGACGATGCTGTTTCCGACGCTGGACTTCGCACTCTTCTTCCTGATCGTGTTCGGGATCAGCTGGGAACTGCGCGACCGCGAGGAGACGCGCAAGGTTTTCCTGCTGGGCGCCAGCTACTTCTTCTATGGCTACTGGGACTGGCGCTTCACGGCGCTGCTGGCGGCGAGTTCGCTCATCAACTACGCGGCGGGGCGGTTTATCAGCCTGACCGGAGACGACCGGCAGCGGCGGATGCTCGTCGCGGGCGCAGTCGCGCTCAACCTGGCGATCCTAGGCTTCTTCAAATATTACGGCTTCTTCCTGGACAGCTTGGCCGAGATGCTCGCGCGCGCGGGGCTGGAGCGCGACCTGCCGTTCATGGAGATCATCCTGCCGGTGGGTATTTCCTTTTTCACCTTCCAGGGCATCTCCTATGTGGTGGACGTGTATCGCAAG
>JAYZVT010000231.1:0-12228 GCA_036155355.1 Pseudomonadota bacterium | reverse complement strand
ATCCAGATCGTAGCCGGCAATGTCTGCTGCTCGGGGCCAACCGGAAATCATGAGGCTGGTTGGCCGCTTAGGGTCTGAGAGCGGTCTTATCTGCAGTCGGCAAGTTGCGGCTGCTTCTGACCCGGAGCGGACATTAACTGCTATCGGATCGGCGGTTGCTGGTCCCGATGGCTCAAATGATAGTGCTCACGATCGACACCGCGAACTATCGCTATGCCTTTCTTGAAGCAAGACCGGCACCGCAGAGCACATTCACCAATTCGCGCGTTCCGAATGCGCCGCCGCGAAGCCTATTGGCCGGAGCCCAGCGGGCCCAGTTTGAAGTTGACGCCAAGCCGGCTGACCCACATCGAGTCCTGACTATCAAAACTGACCGGCTGGCCATTGCTGACTGTCGTTCCCGATACCGATTCCTCGGCGAACTTCAGGTACAGCAGCTCGGAACTAAGGGAAACCCGATCATTGATGGCCAATTGCGTTCCAACACCGCCGACGCCGCCCCAGCGCACGCCGTTACTGCTGAAGCTTTGAGTTGGATTATTGGGGTCGGTGATCGTCCAGCTATGGTCGATATCGGCCCAGGCCAGACCGCCCGTAGCGTAAAGCAGGAGGTTATCGACGACCACGCCGGCGCGGGTCCTCAACGTCCCCCATGCATTAACGTCGTGATTGATCGTCAATGCGGTGCCGGTACCCCCACTCGAGTCGTATAACTCAGACTGGTCAAGGTCGGCGAAACTTACGTCTGCGACCAGACCGAACAGCGTGCAGTCACGTTGCCTGTTGTAGCCTGCCTGCAATCCGCCGGAGATGCCGTCTTCCGCGGAACTGACGGTCCCAAGCGACCAGTCGGTGCTGAAATTGTCTACCCACGCATCCCTGTCGACCCAGTTCGTATCGTTATAGGCCCAGCCAACATTGCCGCCGAGGAAGGCGCCCTGGAAGGTTACGCAGCCGCCACGCGCAGGCGCGTATTTGCTGCCGCCGTCAACCGGCGCACTGGTCCTCAGCGCCGAAACCTGCTCGAAATTGTCGCGAGACAAAGTCTTCACCTTCGTCATCTCGGTACGCAACGCGCCGATTTCCTTCTCGGCCTCAAGGCGCTGCTGCCTTTCCTGCGAG
The DNA here is from genome assembly GCA_036155355.1 of Pseudomonadota bacterium. Taxonomy (GTDB): domain Bacteria; phylum Pseudomonadota; class Alphaproteobacteria; order Rhizobiales; family Methyloligellaceae; genus JAYZVT01. Next base: position 11,106 of record JAYZVT010000231.1, on the reverse strand, counting down.
TCCGCAGCCTGCTTCTGCTCAAGTTGGTTCGAGACTTTCTCGAGAAGCGCTTCCAGCCGGACGACACGGTCCTGCAGTGCCTTGTAATCCTCAACGGAAACGGCCTGTCCACTCTGTGCACTGGCGTCCGGTATGGCAGGAGGACATGTGAGGGCGAGGCCAAATCCGAGAAAGCCCAAACCAAATGTTCTGGCCAACCGAGATTCCACATTTTTTTGATTCATGGCTGAAAGTCTCCCCGTCCGTTCCTGCTTGGCCGATTGCCCCTGGCATCGTGAAAGGAATCGAATGCGCATGCAGGGCTTCTGGAAACAGTCTACCCACCCTGGTTCCGGGTGCGCATCCTCAAGGAAACCGAGCGGCCTCATTTGTTCTTTCTCAGTGGCACATTCGCCACAGTATCCTGCGCGCGAACGAGGAAGCATGGGCGGTCCATATCTCCCGCCATCTCTGCTAAACCTTCCGGTTCAAGCCATCTGGTTTGCAGGCGCGTGCAGCATCGGAAAGGGCGTTCCACCGTGCGTGATTGGAGTCCGGTCAAACCAGCAATCCGGTTTGCCCGGTTGCCTGTAGCGATTGGGATCCTGCTCATCGCAAATTTGTCCGACATGGACAGGAAGGCCGCCGCCACGCCTCTTCCTGGCCTTCTTTCGACTGGTCAGACTTTGCCGCCGCTGGTGCGTCCCGCCGCCGTGTATGGCAAGGACACGCGTGGCCCGGTTCCGGACAGGCACGCAGCAATCGCGCGTTCCGTCGGGCGGCTGGGAGTTCAAGGGCGCGGCTGGTCCAGCGACTGTTCCGCCTTCTGTGTTGCACCCGACATCGTTGCGACAGCCGCTCATTGCCTGCTTTACCCCAGGCCCGGACATCAGCGGCCGAAGCTGTCGCAAGTCAAGTTCACGATCGGGCAAGGTCGTGACGCGCGCGAAACGAAAATAGCCGGCGAGAGCGAACAGCTTGCCCAGTGGAATGTCGTGGGCGGCTCGACGCTGGATTCGGAACTGGTGGGCTTGAACAACGCATTCGACTGGGCCCTCGCAAGGCTCGCAGCGCCAGTTTGCGCCGGCAGGTCGCTCAAGGTGTCACCGCAACCCAAATGGCCTGATCTGTTTTACGCAGTAGCGTCGGATCGTGTCTTCATGGTCGCCTATCACGCCTACAGGAATGAACTGCTGCTCCGCTTTTCGGACAAGTGTCAGGTGGAAGAAAGCCCATCGGGTCTGTTCGAGGAGTGGAGCCTGCTCGAACAGATTAGTGCCGATCCTGACAGGCTTCTGCTTCACAAGTGCGACCTTTCCAAGGGAGCATCCGGCTCACCGCTGCTCCTTGAGCAATCGGAGGGGCCAGTGGTCGTTGGGCTCAACGTGGCCGAGGGGACCCCGGACGCAAAGCAACCGGCAATAAGGAAGCGGCGGCGAGACCTGACGAAGGAAGAGTCGGCCGCAATCGACGCATTGCTGAAGAACAACATGGCCGTGAGCGCGGCAGCATTCGAAAAGCAAATCGAGCTGCTGGGCCGCGCCCATGAACCGATGCCTGGGGAAAAGCTGGCCGAACTCCAGGCCTTGCTAAAGGACACGGGCGACTACGGCGGCGCCGTGGACGGAGTCTATGGGCCGGGCACGCGTCAGGCCTTGCTCAATTTCGAACGCAGGCGCGGCCTTCTGCCTACGGGACGCCCTGCGGTTAGCCTGATAATTGCCGCATATATTGCCCGCGCTGGCATCCACGCTGACGGCGGCAAGTATGAAAATGCCGCAGCCGACTATGACAACGCTATTGAAATCGACCCGAATGCCGCTGATTCCTATTACAAGCGGGGCAATTTTTATCGTCTCGTGAACCAGACCAGCCGCGCCATCGCCGACTTTGATAAGGCGATCATGCTCGATCCCGGGCACGCTCCTGCCTATTTGGATCGGGGAAACATGCTCTTCAACAAAGGCGACGGAGACCCAGCGGAAAACGTTGATCGGGCCATCGCCGACTATGACAGGGCGATTGCCGGCGACCCCAATTTTATCGACGCCTATCTCCAGCGCGGTCTCGCCTACGAATGGAAAGGCGCCAAGGAGAAGGCTATCGAGGATTTTCGCAGAGCCTTGGACCTAGCGCCCGGCAACAGCCCGGCGTTTTCAGCACTCACCCGCCTTGGAGTTGGGCCTTGGCGATAAATTGGCGAAAGGTCCGCTACTGGCACAAGGCAGCCATTGTCAGCTCGTCTGGCCGTGCCCGATTGCTGGCGCTGACCGGACTTCCCGGTTTCCAATTCGCCGAGCATTCGCGCCGCCTCCGGGAATCGCGGCGGAAAAGTGGCGAGGCCCGCTCACCACATCGTCTTGTAGTCGCCATGGCGGCCGAGTCCTAGGACAGAAATCCGGACTCTTCGTCCGTTGCATCGTGCCCGGCTCACCTGTCAGTCCCGCCTGGAATACAGCGATTGCGGTATTCGGCGCCGTGTATTCGGGGTTATCAAACTCCGGGAAGCGCTGGTAGTATGCTGGCGGCATCTCGGCAACTTTTGTAAGGAACCAATCTAAGCAAGAAGATTCCCGAAAGTGTCGGACATTTGCATAGGAGAATGCAATGTCTATGGGTCGCGGATTGCTCGGGCATATTGAAGGGTTTCGCAGGAACTTCCTTGTCAGGATTTCGGATTGCAGAGTCCGCGATTCTTGGTGCGGCGCGGTATTGCCTCTGCGCAACAGAACATTGTCGTCTATTCAACGTGCGGCGTTTGGATTCCGGAATGCAATTCTGGGCGCCCGCTCCATTGCCGGATCGCTGCGCCAGGCAAAAAGCTTCTTGCCCAGAGTTGCCCTCGCAATTGTTCTTGCGCTGGCTCTGCCTTTTGAACCGGGCAAATGCGCTGACGACATCAAGGAAAAGATGGCGGAGCTACGGCAAAGGATCTCCGAACTGGCCAAGGAGATCGGTCACCAGCATCAGGTCATTGCGGCGATGCAGGCCTCGCTCGCAAATTCCTACAAGACGGGAGAGCGTCTGGACCTCACGAAGCTTGAAGCCATCGGGCAGGCGGGGACTGGCGTGATTGACGCCGGGAAGGACAAGCCCAAGGGCGTTCAGGAAATCATCGCCGAGTACGAGTCGTTTTCGAACCCGCAGAACTATGCCGGGCTTGCGAGACTAGGCATTCATTTCCACAACGAGACGAAGCCTCTTGTCGAAAAGCGCAAGGGCGAACTCGGGCTGAAACCGGATGAGCTGCTATCCGATGCAGATATCAAGCCCATCTGGAAACTTGCCTTTGGACGCGCCTATTTCAAGAACGAAATTGTGCGCAGCCAGGAATATGTGGCGCGCATCAAGGCGGAAATGGATGACCTCAACAATGAGTTGAACTCCTATGAAAAACAATGGCTCACCCATATGCCCGAGTTCACCATGTCCCGCGTACCGATGTATCCCGACAAAAAGAAGCTTGTCCGTCTTGAGCTCGAGCCCACGTCGCCTCCAGTCGTTGCTTTGCCAATGTATGGCCACGATCTCTCAGCCGTGTTTCTTGAAAGAAATCAGGCGACCTATTTGCGCGCATGGGCCGTTTATGACGACGGATCCCGCGAGGAAGTAACCACCACCTCTGACTCGCCGCAAAGGTGGACGTTGTGGTCCCCCTCGCGGTTCGTGAACAAGGGGCATGTTCACATAGACGAGACAGGAATCTTCACCATCCAGGCCACCTATGTCGAAGGCGGCGACAAAGGGAAAGTACCTGGCAATCAAACCGCCTCGATGAAAGTCGTCGTCGAGGAAGTCCCGACCCTGACGGTCGGCTTGGCCGCGAATCCGCCATCCGTTGTTGCGGGTAAGGACACGGAAGTTACCTTCCATATTTTTATTGCCTTCAACGGCGGCATTTCTCCTGCCGCCGGCTACGCAACACGCATACTGGATGACGTCAAACTCGAACTTGCCGGATGCAACAATCTGAAATCCCAGATTCCCGGATTCTACAACGCGGGCGATTCATTCACCGCTTCATGCAAGCAGACCATACAGAACGGAGGCACCTGGACTTTGAAGGCGGAGGGCGTTTACAAGCCCTACAGTCGGCTGGTCAAAGGCGAGGCATCCGTAGCGATCCCGGAAAGACCCGCAAGCCCGGACAACACCCCTCCGCAACTCACGATTTCCAGCCACACCAACGGACAACAGGTCAACACGCCTGAAATCACTTTGGCGGGCAGCGCCACAGACCGTGCAAAAGGCGACAACGGCATCTGGATGGTGTTCGTCGATGACAGCGTTGTCTCGCAATCCGAACCGCTTCAGAAAACGGGCGCCGGAACTGGCCAATGGTCCAAGAAAATAGATCTCGTGCCAGGCGAGAACCGGCTTGTGGTGCGCGCGCATGACAACAGCGCCAACTACAATGCAGCGGAGCAAGCCATCACCATCATCTACAATGCGCCTGAAGAAGCGGCAGAGCACTTTGTTGTGAGGCCGATCGACTCGACGATCGATATCGGGCAGTCCGTCTCCTTCTCTGCCTGGCTCGCCAGCGCCACAACAACCTCGCGCGACGTCACCGGCGACAACAAGACGCGCTGGATATCCGGTCCCCAATTCATGGCTGAAAAGGCCGGCATCTTCACTGTCACGGCCATTCACGACGGCCAGGTGGCGACGGCCACCATCAAGGTAAAGGATCCCGCCAAACCGGGCATCTATGAACCTGGCGCCACCGGCGACGGACCGGAGGGCGGACTATGGAACATCCTTTTCAAACCTGACGGCACGGGCCGACCGCGCTGCTACAAGTTTTTCGTTGCGAAGATCGGCGGCAAACGCGTGGCGTCACCTGGCGTTCTGACTCCACTGGGCACCCGCGAGGGCTGGAGCGTGGACACCAGCGGCGGGGCTGGTCCGAACAGGGGTTGGTCCTGGTCCAACTGGAAGCAGGTGAATGCGCGCATGACCGAACTGTCCGTTTTTGGCGACGACTGGTATGGCTGCCTGGCAGACCCCCAAGTGGCTTCGCCGACGGAGGGTGCAGGACAGGTGAACCCATTGCCTGCAGGTGCGATTGCCTACGGTATCTGGCGGAAGCACCATGGCCTCGATCCCCCCAACTGCTATCAGTTCCATTCGGCTCCGGTGGAGAAATCGGCGTCCCTCGACACGCGCTCCGGCTGGGAGCGCGAGCCCGGATTCTTCGGCCCGCATGACAAGTCGAGTGTCGGCGCCGTGGTTTCCCGCCTGAGCCGATACGGGGGCAACTACTATGGCTGTATGGCGGGCGGCAGTGATTCCGCCGCAGGAGCTGCGGGAGTTGTCGCCGATGTCGATACGGCCATCTCCAGTTGCGATGCCAACGCAATATCGGCTGTGGCAGCCAGGCTCGCCTGGGCCGGACCGGGCCCGCTCGGCGATGCCCGCGACAGGCTGCAAAGAATCGGGGCGGTACTCTCGGATGTTAATGTCGCCTTTGCGACAGGCAACCGCAACTACGATGCCGGCCAGTTCACCGAAGCCCGCGGGGCACTTGAGCAGGCGGAACGCGCCCTCGCGCGCCTGGGCGGTGATCCTGTTTGCCCGGCGATCCGGGAACGCATCAGCGGCGGTCTCGGCAAGATATCCAAGGTTGAGAGCGTCGTCGGCAAGGTCAACGAGGCAATAGAGGGCTGCGATGCGTCGGCTCTTTCCAGCATCCGCAGCCAGCTGGCGAATGCCGGGGGCCTGCCCCCGCTACTGGCCGGGAAGCTGGCGGAGGTCAACCGGATTGTACCTGTACTTGATCGGGCGCGGAGCACCTTCAATCAGGCGAACGAAGCATTCGTGAACGGCGACATTTCGACAGCGCGCACGCGCGTGCAATCTGCGAGAACCGCCATTGGCGAACTCGGCGGGAGCCCAGCCTGCACGGGCATGACCGACCATATCGACCGGGCCGTCGCCAAGATCAACAAGGTCGAATCGATCATTTCCGACGCGGATTGGGCGATCTCCAACTGCAACCGCGAACAGATCCGCGATCTGAACGCCCGGCTGTCTGCGGTGAGCGACGCGAATGTGGCCCTGATCCGAAAGACCGAGGAACTCCGCAAGGCGGAAAAGGATTGCGACAGCCGCGTCGCTGCCGAAGCCAACGCGGACTGCGAACGCCGCGCAGGTGCGGGTTATTTTGCCAGGATGCAGGACGATGGCCGCTACATATGCATGCCGACGAAGGCCGCGGCGGACGACTGGTGCCGGCGCAAGAATTCCGGCAGCGGCATCCATGCCGGTCCGATCAGGGCGGACGGCGGATTCGACTGCCTGCAGTCGGCCCAGGGCGAGAGGGCCGATGCCGATGCCGATTGCCGGCGCGAATATGGCAACCGCTTCCGCAGGCTGGTGCGGCAGAATGGCGAGTGGCTTTGCGAGTATGATGATCCGCAGCCACAGCAGCCGCCGCCCCAACCAACAGTGACACCGGAGAGACCCGCGCCGCCCGCAGCGGGATGCCCATGGTGCAAGCTCTTTGACGGGGTTGCTGACCCTCTCACCGCGACCCAGGGTGTTGGGCAGAGGCTAAGGAGATGAACCGTGCCGGTCGGCGTTGACTGTCCGCATGAATCCAGATGGCTTGTCCGTATCGCATTTGCGGGACTGGTGGCCTTACTGGTGCCGTGCCCGCCTTTGGCACTGGCGCAGGCGAATTCCGCCGAGGTCAGCTTCTGGGAGAGCGTGCGCGACAGCAAGGACGCGGCCGAACTTGAGGCCTATCTGAAGGCTTATCCGAATGGACAATTCGCGCCGCTGGCGAAGCTGCGCATCGACAGGCTCAGGGGCGGCGTGGCGCCCGCCGCAACTCCGGCGCCCACTGCCGCCACGGCGGACAAGCCGCCGGCGTCTCCACCGCCGCAACCGCCTACCGCCTCCGCGCCGCTGATGCATGACTGCGACCGGCTGGCGGCGAATCCCTACGATACGGACAAGAAGGCCGAGGGCGTGCCGTTCGACGAGCTGGACGCCGTCAGGGCGCGCGCGGCCTGCGAGGCGGCGCTCGCCGCTCATCCCGGCGTTCCGCGCTTCGCCTTTCAGCTCGGGCGCGCATTGCAGAGGAGCGGATCCCACGCCGAGGCGCTGCGCCGGTTCCGCGAGGCCGCTGACAAGGGGCATGCGGGCGCTATGAGAAGTCTCGGTTTGAAGTATGCCAGGGGAGAAGGTGTCGCAAAGGACGACGTCGAGGCAGTGCGCTGGTTCCGCAAGGCGGCGGAGAAGGGCGATACCGGTGCCACGTATGATCTCGGCGTCATGTACGCGAATGGCCGGGGCGTGGCGAAGGACGAGGCCGAAGCGTCGCGCTGGTACCGAAAAGCCGCCGACAAAGGCAATTCGTCCGCAATGTACAATTTGGGCAATCATTATTCGCGTGGAGCCGGTGTGCCCAAGAATGATACCGAAGCTGTCGTCTGGTGGCGCAAGGCCGCTGACAAGGGACACGCGGGCGCCATGGCCAATCTGGGCTGGGCTTATTCCGTTGGCCGTGGTGTCAAGGCAGATCCGGCAAGCGCGCTGACCTGGATCCGGACGGCCGCGGACAAGAACAATCCCAATGGAATGTATCTGCTGGGCGCGCTCTATGAGGAAGGCGTCGGGGTGGCGAAGGACAGGGCACAGGCCGTTGCCTGGTATCGTAAGGCGGCGGCCAATGGCGGGGCCGGCGATCTCGGCAATCTCGGAGACCTCGGCAAACTCGATTGAGGGAGATAGTTATGACGGCATCGGTTCGGGCATCGCGGTTCCATGCTGTCGTACTTGCGGTCTCCGTAATGACGGCGTGGGCATGGTGCCCGTCTGCACAGGCGCAGGCAAATGCGGCCGAAATCGAATTCTGGCAAAGTGTGAAGAATTCCGCTGCAGTGGCCGAACTTGAGGCCTATCTGAAGGCTTACCCGGACGGACAGTTCGCGCCGCTGGCGAAGCTGCGCATCGACAGGCTCAGGGGCGGCGCGGCGCCCGCTGCCGCTCCCGGCGCCACTGCCGTACCGGCGGACAAGCCGCCGGCATCACCTCCGCCGCAACCAGCTGCCTCCGCGCCGCCGGTGCATGACTGCGACAGGCTGGCGGCGCATCCTTCCGACCCGGAAAAAAAGGCCGAAGGTGTGCACATGTGGAAAATGGATCCAGACCGCGCGCGCGCAGCCTGCGAAGCGGCGCTCGCCGCTCATCCCGGCGTTCCGCGCTTCGCCTTTCAGCTCGGGCGCGCATTGCAGAGGAGCGGATCCCACGCCGAGGCGCTGCGCCGGTTCCGCGAGGCCGCGGACAAGGGCCACTTGGGCTCGTTCAACAACCTGGGAATTATGTACGCGGATGGTCTCGGCGTGACCAAGGACCCCGCCGAGGCGGTGCGCTGGTGGCGCAAGGCCGCCGAGCTGGGGCACTTGGGTGGAATGGTTGGTCTCGGTCGTGCGTATATCTCGGGAATAGGCGTAGCGAAGGATGGGGCCGAGGCGGTGCGCTGGTACCGCAAGGCCGCTGAAAAAGGTGAACTGACCGCGATGTACAATCTGGGCTTCGCGTATGCAGATGGCCGGGGCGTGGCGAAGGACGAGGCTGAGGCGGTGCGCTGGTACCGCAAGGCCGCCGAGCAAGGGCATCCTGGCGCCATGGCCAACCTCGGCTACATGTACAGGACAGGGCGCGGCGTGGCGCGGGACGAGACCGAGGCTGTTCGTTGGCACCGCAAGGCCGCAGATTTGGGGCACTCGGGTGCCATGAAGGGCCTTGGCTTCCTCTATGAAAGTGGCCTGGGAGTGGCCAAGGACGAAGCCGAGGCGGTGCGCTGGTACCGGAAGTCAGCCGAGAAGGGAAACGCGGGTGCCATGAACAACCTCGGCAATATGTACTATCACGGCGCGGGCGTTAAACCGGATCACGGCGAGGCAGTGCGCTGGTATCGCAAGGCCGCCGAGCAAGGCCATCCTGACGCTACGGCCAATCTTGGCGACATGTACATGTCAGGCGATGGAGTGAACAAGGACATGTCAGAGGCGTTCCGCTGGTTCCGCAAGGCCGCCGAATTAGGTGTTGCGAGAGCAATGAACCGCGTCGGGTACCTGTATTCCACAGGTCAGGGCGTGGCGAAGAACGAAGCGGATGCCGCAAGCTGGTACCGCAAGGGCGCCGAAAATGGGGAGACGAACGCCATGGCCAATTTGGGTCACCTGTATCGGGAGGGCCGGGGCGTAAAGCAGGATCACGGCGAAGCGGTGCGCTGGTACCGCAAGGCCGCGGAGTTGGAGGACGTGCGCGCCATGTACAGTCTCGGCCGCATGTATGAGACGGGAAGGGGCGTGGCGAAGGACAAAGCCCAGGCCGTTGCCTGGTACCGCAAGTCTGCGGCGGCGGGGCTTGATGATGCCAATGTAAGGCTCAAGGAGCTCGGCTATGCCGCGGTTCCCAAGGCACCCGCCAAGGCCGCACCAGCAGGTGGCGGCGACAGGGCCAGCGATCTCGGCAACCTCGGAGACCTCGGCAAGCTCGACTGAGAGAGGGTGTGATGACGGCGTCGGTTCGGGCATGGCGGTTCCCTGCTGTCGTTCTCGCGGCCGCCGTCATGATTGCTTGGGCATGGTGCCCGTCCGCGCGCGCGCAGAGCGACGCGGCCGAAATCGAATTCTGGCAGAGCGTGAAGAATTCCACTGCGGCGGCGGAACTTGAGGCCTATCTGAAGGCCTACCCTAACGGGCAGTTCGCGCCGCTGGCAAAGCTGCGCATCGATAAGCTCAGGGGTGGCGCGGCGCCCACTGCCGCTCCCGGGTCTACTGCCGTCCCGGCAGGCAAGCCGCCGGCATCACCTCCGCCGCAACTGGCTGCCGCCTCCGCGCCGCCGGTGCATGACTGTGACCGGCTGGCAGCGCATCCGGGAGACCCCGACAGAAAGGCGGAGGGCGTCCTGATGGAGAACATCGATGCCGGCCGCGCGCGCCCAGCCTGCGAGAAGGCGCTGGCAGAGTACCCGGAGACGTCGCGGTTTGCTTTTCAGCTCGGGCGTGCGTTGGAAAGGAGCAAGTCTTATGCTCAGGCATTTCGCCAGTACCGCGAGGCCGTGGACAAGGGACACGCGGGCGCATTGGCTAACCTCGGCGGCTTATATGAAGCAGGACTGGGAGTAGCGAAAGACGTCGCACAGGCGGAGCGCTGGTACCGGAAAGCCGCGGAGAAGGGAATTTCCGCGGCTATGACCGGGTTGGGATTCATGTATGCGCATGGCCGGGGCGTGAGGCAGGACGCCGCCGAGGCCGTGCGCTGGTTTCGCAGGGCCGCCGAAAAAGGGGAGCCTCCTGGCATGTTTAACCTCGGCCACATGTATGCGCATGGCATTGGTGTGAAGAAGGACGTCGCCGAAGCGGTGCGGTGGTATCACAATGCCGCTGCGGCGGGGTTCGAGAAGGCCAACTTGGAATTGAAGGGGCTCGGTTACGCTCCGGTGCCCAAGGCGCCCGCCGCTGCGGTACCGGCACCGGCCGCCAGTGGGGCCAGCGACCTGGGAGATCTTGGAGACCTCGGAGCCCTCGGCAAGCTCAACTGAAGATGGTCATGGACTGATCTCGCCGTTGCTTGGCAAGTGTCTGAAGCTCATCGAAGGCCGCTAATGGCACTTAGCGGACGCATATCTCTCTGAACCCAATAGCCGCTATCAAAGCGATTCCGGACGTGAACTCGACCATGTGTTACCTATAGTGTTACCTAGAGAGGGGTTTGCCACCGTCCGCCCAAATGGCAGATTTTAATATATTGAAAAATATAGATTAAATGGTGCCCAGGGGCGGAATCGAACCACCGACACCGTGATTTTCAGTCACGTGCTCTACCAACTGAGCTACCTGGGCGCGCCGTGCCGACCGGGTCCGGGCGGCGGCAAGGCCTTGGCTTATAGGGAATAGGCAGGGCGCTGTCGAGTCGCACGAAACGCGGCAAAAACCCGTGATCAGCGGCCCTCGTCCTCTTCCCCGGCGGCGTCTACCGGGTCGCCGGGAATGGCATAGACGCCGGACAGCCAGCGCGACAGGTCCACCTCGGCGCAGCGCTTGGAACAGAAGGGATGGTGCTTCTCCTGCCGCGGCTTGCCGCAGATGGGGCATTGGCCCTGCTGAC